>JAGCMZ010000199.1 GCA_017646225.1 Paludibacteraceae bacterium
AAAACGTTAAGCAAAATGTGTTGTTTGAGCGAAGCGAGTTCACATTTTGTAGTTTTTGTATGTGTAAATCCCGACCGGAAACCAAGTCGGAAGATGAAGCGCCGAAACAAAATCGCTGAGTTATTGAGGCGATGCAATGAAAAGACGATTAAACAATTATTTTTTTCTCAATTCTCCTTTTTTTTACTAAATTTGCAAGCTAATTGTAATTTGCAACGATTATGGCTAAATTTCCAGATAAACGCGCTAGGGTTTGTTTATTTTTTAGAACCTTGTTTAGAATGCGTTACAAAGTAACGTTGGTAAACACCCAGTGCCTTGACCAACCAGGCAGTAAGTTAGTATGGCCTACTCATGTAGCCATGATAGACCCCATGTTGCTATTTTCGGAATTATACAAATATCCACTACAACCTTTTGTAGACGAACGTTTTTTTGCCAACAGCGTTTTTAGAAGCATATTAGGGGTATTTGACAGCATCAGCGTTCCTAACTTGCGCAAAAGCAGAAACGGGCTAGAACAAGCCAAACAACTAAACGGACTTTGTTACGATGCCTTAAAAGCAGGTAAAACCGTTATTTTTTACCCATCAGGACATTGCACATCGGACGGAAAAGAAAGCATGGGCGGCAGAAACATGGCACACACCATTGCCGAACAATTACCTGACGAAACACACGTTATTGCCGTTAAAATAAGAGGCCTTTGGGGCAGTAGCACCAGTAGATATGGTCGTAAGAACACCCCACCTATTTTCCCAACCTTGCTAAAAAACCTATGGAAACTGTTTGTACCACGCCGCAAGGTAACCATGGAATTTGAAGACATTACCGATTTGGTACGTTCATGGCAAGGATTAGAAAAAACCGAATTCAACCACAACCTAGAAGAGTATTATAATAGTAAAGGAATAGACGAACCTAAAACAAGATAATTATTAGCAATAAATCGATTTGCCGATTAGTCGATTAGTCGATTAGTCATCGCAAAGCGACATGAGACGACAAAATGAAACATATACGCAACTTCTGTATTATAGCCCATATTGACCATGGTAAAAGCACCTTGGCAGACCGTTTGTTGGAAGAAACACGCACGGTAACTGGCAAGGATTTGCAAGCCCAAGTGCTAGACGACATGGATTTGGAGCGCGAACGTGGCATTACCATTAAAAGTCATGCCATTCAGATGGATTATACGCTGAACGGCGAAAAATATACCCTAAATTTGATTGACACCCCAGGACACGTAGACTTTGCTTACGAGGTGTCGCGTTCCATTGCTGCTTGCGAGGGGGCTTTGCTAATTGTGGATGCTACACAAGGTATTCAAGCGCAAACCATCTCTAACTTGTACATGGCCATTGAGCACGATTTGGAAATCATCCCCATTATGAACAAAATGGACATGGACAACGCCATGCCCGACGAGGTGGAAGACCAAATTGTAGAATTGTTGGGTTGCAAGCGCGAGGAAATTATTCGTGCCAGCGGTAAAACAGGCATGGGGGTTCCCGAAATTTTGCAAGCCATTGTGGAACGCATCAAGCCACCTAAAGGCGACCCAGAAGCACCGCTTCAATGCCTTATCTTCGACTCGGTTTTCAACTCGTTTAGGGGTATTATTACCTACATGAAAATTGTAAACGGCAGCATTAGCCAAGGCGATTTTGTTAAGTTCGTAAACACTGGCAAGCAATATTATGCCGACGAAATTGGGGTTTTGCGCCTAGATATGGAGCCTAAAAAGACCCTTTCATGTGGCGACGTAGGTTACATTATTTCGGGTATCAAAAACTCTAAAGAAGTACGTGTGGGCGATACCATTACCCATGTAAACGGCGGATGCAAAGATGCGATTGATGGCTTTGAAGAAGTAAAACCTATGGTCTTCGCAGGCATCTACCCTATCAACACAGAAGATTTTGAAGATTTGCGTGCATCCATCGAGAAATTACAATTGAACGATGCTGCCCTTACCTTCCAAGCCGAATCGTCGGCTGCTTTGGGCTTTGGTTTCCGTTGCGGTTTCATGGGTATGTTGCACATGGATATTGTGCAAGAGCGTTTGGACCGCGAATTTAACATGGACGTTATTACCACCGTTCCCAACGTGCCTTATCGCATCTTTACCAAAAAGGGCGAAGAGCTGGAAGTTCACAACCCATCGGGTATGCCCGATGTGATGCTTATCGACCACGTAGAAGAACCCTACATTCGCGCATCGATCATTACCAAAACCGACTTTATTGGTCAAATTATGACGCTTTGCCTTGGCAAACGTGGCGAATTGATTAAGCAAGAATCCATATCGTCTAACCGCATTGAGTTAATTTACGACATGCCCATGGGCGAAATTGTGTTCGACTTTTACGATAAACTGAAATCCATTTCGAAAGGTTACGCATCGTTCGACTACCACATGAACGGTTTTAGAACATCGCGCCTGATTAAATTGGATATTTTGCTAAACGGCGAACCCGTGGATGCGCTATCTACCCTAACCCACTTTGACAATGCAGTTACCATTGGCCGTAGAATGTGTGAAAAATTGCGCGAGCTGATACCACGCCAACAATTTGAAATTGCGATTCAGGCAGCCATTGGTTCTAAAATTATTGCCCGCGAAACCATTAAACCGGTTCGTAAAGACGTAACGGCTAAATGTTACGGTGGTGACGTATCGCGTAAGCGTAAATTGCTAGAAAAACAAAAGAAAGGTAAAAAACGCATGAAACAAATTGGTACCGTAGAGGTGCCTCAAAAGGCGTTTATGGAAGTACTAAAGCTTGACTAATTAACTAAACTATAAACTTTTAATTATTATGGAAATTCCAGTATTTTCGTTGATCCCCTTTGTGATTATGCTGCTATGCATTGCAGTTGGTCCGCTTGTGGCCGAACATTGGTGGGAAAACAACCGAAACAAACTTATTGTTTCGCTTATTTTGGGCATTCCAACCGCTATTTGGTTGTGCCTTAATGGTTTGTCAGACAAATTGATTCACCAAATGGTATTTGACTATGTACCATTTATCATTTTGCTTACCGCTTTGTTTACCGTAACCGGTGGTATTCGCATTAGTGGTAACTTGGCAGCTAAACCCATTGTAAACACTGCATTTTTAGGTATTGGTTATTTGTTGGCCTCTATCATGGGTACCACAGGTGCTGCTATGTTGCTTATCCGTCCACTGATTGAAACCAACCAAGAACGCAAACACAAAGTACACACCATTTTGTTCTTTATTGCTGCTGTAGCTAACTGCGGTGGTTTGCTTACTCCTCTTGGCGACCCTCCATTGTTCTTGCTTTACTTAAAAGGTGCTGAATTTACATGGTTCATGGGCATGCTTCCTGAATGGGCATTGGCTGGAGCCTTGTTACTATTGGTATACTTTATTGTAGATACCATGATGTACAAAAAAGAAGATGCTGCCGATATTGCTAGAGATAACAACGAAAAAACTAGCGTTAAAATTACCGGCAACATCAACTTCTTGTACCTAATTGGTGTAGTTTGCGCTGTTGCGTTTATTAACCCAGGTACCATTCCTGCCATGGGCGACCACCACGCTCCTATTTATGTAAGATTGCTTCGTGAAATTGTATTGGTAATCCTTATTTTAGCTTCTTGGTTTACCACCAAACAACAAATTCGTAAAGACAACAACTACTCTTGGGGTCCTATTATTGAGGTAGCCGTATTGTTTGTAGGTATTTTTGCTACCATGACTCCTGCTTTATTGTTCTTAGAAGCCAACGCAGGCAGCCTTGGTATAACAGAACCATGGCAATTTGTATACGCTACTGGTGCGCTTAGCTCGTTCTTAGACAATGCGCCTACCGCATTAGCATTCCACAGTGTAGCATTAGGTCTTGATCCCGCTCTTACTGCAGGTGCTACCATGGTAGCTGGCATTCCAGAAGTGTTATTGAAAGCCATCTCGATGGGTGCCGTGTTCTTTGGAGCCATGACCTACATTGGTAACGGTCCTAACTTTATGGTGAAAGCCATTGCAGAACAAAACAAAATTCAAATGCCTAGCTTCTTTGGCTACATGTTCAAATTCTCGTTGGTTGTTTTGTTACCCATTAACGTAATTACTCAATTAATATTCTTATAATAACCTAATAAATGAGCATTGAGAAAGGACATCTCTCCTTTCTCCTTTCTCATTTATCATCTATAATTAACTATGGATTTATCAATTTTAACCGCCATATCGCCCGTAGACGGCCGCTATCGTGGAAAAGTAAGCGAACTAGCTCCTTACTATTCGGAGTTTGCCCTTATTCAATACCGTGTTCGCGTAGAAATTGAATACTTTATTGCCCTTTGCGAACTTCCTGTTCCACAATTGCAAGGTATTGACAAAAACCTTTTTGAAAGTCTTCGTGCTATTTATAAAAACTTTAGCCTAGAAGATGCCGAAACCGTAAAAAATACCGAAAAAGTAACCAACCACGACGTGAAAGCGGTTGAATACTTTATTAAAGGTAAATTTGACGAAATGGGATTGAGCGATTACAAAGAGTTTATTCACTTTGGTTTGACCTCGCAAGACATCAACAATACCTCGGTGCCCATGATGGTGAAAGAAAGCTTGCAAAACGTATTTATTCCTGCTGTAGAAGAATTGATTGCCAAATTGAATCAATTTGCCGAAGACTGGAAAGAAGTGCCTATGTTGGCTAAAACCCATGGTCAACCCGCCTCTCCTACTCGTTTGGGCAAAGAAATTAAGGTATTTGCGTATCGTTTAGAAGAGCAATTGGCAACTCTTAAAACCGTTAAACACACCGCTAAATTTGGTGGTGCTAC
>JAGCMZ010000200.1 GCA_017646225.1 Paludibacteraceae bacterium
AAAATTGTTACCTCTTTGGTAAACGACGTAGTTATGCCTCTAATTGGTTTGGCTGTTGGTGGTATCGACTTTAAAGACCTTAAAGTAACCTTGAGCCCTGAAGTACTAGACGAAGCAGGCGAAGTAGTTAAAGCTGCTACTTACATGACTTATGGTAACTTCTTGCAAGTAACTTTCGACTTCCTTATCATTGCGTTCTGTATTTTTATGGTAATCCGCATGATTGGTAAAATGTCTCGCAAAAAAGAAGCAGAAGCCGCTGCTGCACCTGCACCAGAACCAGCACCTGCTCCAGAACCAGAACCAACCAAAGAAGAATTGTTGCTTACCGAGATTCGCGATTTGTTGAAAGACAAAAAATAATATCGGGTTGAATTAACCGCAATAAAAAATCTCAATGCCATCAAGCATTGAGATTTTTTATTATAACTCCTAACTATATCTCAAGTAATCCACCACATACACTTTGTCGCGATCTGATAGGGTGATGCAGGCGTTTTCTAACTGCTCGGCCAATTGGTCGTGTGGGAAAAGAGCGTAGTGCTCTAACGCCGCTTTCTTATCGTCGGTAGCCCACAGGCAGTGCGCCATGTAGAGGTGGTAATAGATGCTTTTGCTCATGTCGCTTTGCAAAAACTCTATTTTGTAGAATGCGTTGAGCGCTTTTTTGTAATCGCCCAACTCGGCATAGCACACACCAATATTAAAAATAACGTTTAGGTCGTTGGGTTTTAGCGTGTCTATTTGTTCGTAGTAAGAAAGCGCCTTGTCGTATTCTTTTAACATCCGATGGCAGTATGCCAGTTTTCTAAATGTCCAAACATCTGCGTTCTCTAGGAGCTCGGCTTTCTCGTAGTACGCAATGGCTTGTGCGTATTGTTCGTTTTTTTGTAAGCAGTAACCCAATTTGCGGTACAAATGGTCGTTGGATGCTCCTTGCTCTTTGCATTTAAGGTAAGCCGTTAGGGCATTGCTGTATTGCTCCTTGGCAAAGAAAAAGTCGGCCAATTGCTGAATGAACTTGCCCTCGGGATTAAGGAAACGGAAAAACGAGGTTTCGTGCACGTTCATATCGAGCAAAAACGGATTGGTAAAAAACTCTCTGCTTCTGCTTAGCGTATAAAAACGGTACAAATCTTGCAAATACAGGTTGCTAATAACCTCTGACGATGGTTTCTCGATGTCTTTTATCTGCTCGTCGCCCATTTTAATTTGCTCTACCATCGATTTTCGGTAATCGGATGGAATCATTTGCAAATTAAAGCAGAACGAGTATTTGTCGGAATCGCACAAAAAGTGCGTTAGGCTTAGTAACTTTTCTAACCCGTTGGTAGAGTTAGGCTCTTCTATGTTGGGCTCTTTTATGTCGGTCCCTGAGCCTGTCGAAGGGCCCGACATCGTAGCAAACAACTCTTTTAGCGATTCGTGCGCTGTGTCAAAAGGAAACAACCAATTTTCAAATTGCTGAAAGAAAGGGTATACCTTCATTTGAGCAAAGGTGCTGAGGTTGATGTCAGATCCTTCGCGTTGCATTTGGGCGTATCCTTCTATTTTATCTTGAATACCGCTGCTCTCCAATAACTCTTGCCAATTGTGCGATTCATCTTCGTAGTTGTCGGTATCGAACGAACTGTCGGAGGTGATTTCTTTGTGAATATGGGGCGCAATTTTGTTGATGGTGGGCAAGATATTTTGTTGGATATCTTGGGTAATTTTATCGGTTTATTTTCTTCTAATAAGTTGTTTTACAATGTTTTGTGCGTTCGATACCATGGCCTCATCGTCCATTAACTCTTGCAATTGGTTGTTAATGGATGGGTAAAGGCTGTATCGGTCTTTGTAAAGCAACAAGCAAATAATTACGCCTGTTAGGGCGCGCATGGCTGTTTCGGTATGCTCGCTTTGGCAAAAAGCAAACAGGCAGCGCAGTTTGTTTTCGTCAAAAAGTTCGATGCAGTTGAGTGTAATGGCCGATACTATCCAAGCGGTTTGTACGGGGCTGCCGTTTTTACTGGCTTCGATGGCTTCTTGTACCAATTGGGTAGTGTAGCGCTTGGGTTCCCAGTAGTGCTTAAACGTTTCGTTGGTAGCCAATGGTTTTACCATCCGATCGGCTATCAAATCGTCGGTCAACTCGTAGGTTTGTTTCAACAAACGCCTAAAAATAGCATCGCGTTCGGGATCTACACCATCGCCTGCCCAGTGTTGAAGCAAACGTTGGTAGTTTTCTTGAATGGATGCTAATTTTTCGTTGGGCGTACCTTTGGTAAGCAACGATAATTGCGCCAACGCTCTGCCTAAGGTTTGCTTGGAGAGCGAGGCGTAAATAATTTTTTTGATTTCGGCATTCGATTGTGCCATACTTACTTATTCTGCGTTGGCGCTCAAGAAAGCTTTGAAATCTTCGAATTCTTTGCTTAGCTCAACACTTTGTTTGGTGCCGCGCATAAAGGCTTGTAGTTTTTCTGGAATGGCTACTTTTTCGCCAATGATGTTTTCTACTGTGCTTAAGAATTTAGCAGGGTGGGCGGTTTCAAGGAAAATACCCGTTTCGCCTTCGTGCAACATGTCTTTAAGGGCTTGGTAGCCGCATGCGCCGTGTGGGTCTAGCAAGTAGCCTGTTTGTTTGTAACAAGCTTGAATGGTTTCAGTAATGTCTTGGTCGGTATAACGTGCACCGCCAATTTCGGCACAAATGGCTTTGTGTTCGTGGCCGTACAAGTCTAGCACACG
>JAGCMZ010000201.1 GCA_017646225.1 Paludibacteraceae bacterium
GACATCATTGAAACCGACAAAGATTACTTGTGCCAAAACCAATCGGCCAACTTGAATATGACCTTTAAAGGTACGGCACCATTCACCTATCAGTTGCCCAACGGCGAAACATTCACCACTATGAATGCTACCGTACAGCAACAAGTTATCCCAACCGAAGATACCGAGTATAGTTTGCTTGCCTTGAGCGATGCTTATTGCGAAGCAAACGTAGATACCGATATTGAAAATGCTCACATTACGGTGTATCCTGAACCCGATTACAGCATGGTAATTGACGTTCCCGAACCCATGGTAAGCGGTCGCTACGTAACCATTACAGGTACCGAAGGTTTTGTGGCTTACTACTTGCAAGTAAATGGCCAACCTCTTACCGCAACCGAATCGTCTAACATTTTCAAAACCAACCAATTTGCATACGGCGACTCGAACAACGATTTCACCATGCAATTGGTAGACAAAAACGGTTGTATGTGGGAAGTAACCGAAGCACGCAGCATTAGTTCTACCCAATTCCCCAACATCTTTACCCCTAACGGCGATGGCAGCAACGACGTGCTTTTAGCTGGATTCAACATTACCGTATTTGACCGTCAAGGCAATGTAATGTACCAAGGCAACGAAGGTTGGGACGGCACCACAAACGGCAAACCTGCCAACCAAGGTGTTTACCTATATACCGTAGATATGCTAGATGCAGACGGTACACCCTTTATCCTAAAATTGACTGTAACCTTAGAAAGATAATCATCATAATACTATGAAAAAAAGCATATCCATCGTATGGGCAACTTGCCTGGGTTTCTGCTATGCACTATCGGCATGGGCAGGTAATACAGCAGGCGATACCCAATTTTTTAAGCACAACTACGAAGGTGCTATAAAAGAATACCAAGAATCGATAGGGAAAGGCGATAGTGCACAAAATTGCAGCGACAGAGCTGCCTACGCTAAATTTAAAATTGGCGAGTGCCACTCGTACTTAAACCAACCCAACGAAGCGGTTCAATACATCAACGAAGCAATTATTGGTGGTTATCAAGAAGCTGAAGCCTATCTAGTGTACGGTAAAAACCTACAAAAATTAGGCAAATACAAATTGGCCAAAGCTGCTTTTGAAGAGTACGAACGTTTACGTCCCACCGACACACGTACCAAAAATCTAAAACTATCGTGCGATTTTGCATTGCGTCACGAGTCGCAAAACCCCATATCGCCCGAAGTTCGTTTGGATGGCATCAGCACCAACAACATGGAATACGGTATTGGTTATTACAAATCGGGCATTATTTACGCTACCACCTATAGCGATAAAAAGAGCATCAAGTCGAACATGTACTACAGCGATGCCAACGACAACTACCAAACCGCTAAGTCTATTGAAAACATGGTAAAAATGCGCAACCCCAATATGGGAACCTTTGCCATTGATACCCTAAATAACATTATGTACCACTCGCGTTGCATCAACAACGAAAACAACGATTGCTACATTTACTACTCGGAATACCGCAACAACAAATGGAAAAACAAAGGCATGTTGAACATTGGCGACCGATACACCGATGCAGCACACCCTGCCCTATCGGCCGATGGCAAACGCCTTTACTTTACCTCGAATCGCAAAGGCGGTATGGGCGGTAGCGATATTTGGTACATCGAGAAAAAACAAAACGGCAAATGGGATTTATCCAACCCCATTAACGCAGGTGCTGTAGTGAATACCGCAGGCAACGAGGCTTTCCCTTACGTGGTAGAAAACACCTTGGTATTTGCTTCGGATGGTCACATAGGTTTTGGTGGCTACGACCTTTACAGCGCACAAATTGACGGTGCCTCTATATCGGACGTAAGAAACCTTTATCGTCCCATTAACTCATCGTACGATGATATCAACCTAATTGTATCGAAAGAAAAAGACGAAGCCTTTTTGGTAAGCAGTCGTAACGTAGACACCAAAGACGATATTTACAACTTCAAAGGCGTATTTAGCAGCATGATGGTTTCAGGCCATGTGTACGACAAAAAAACACAACTTCCCCTATCGGAAGCACAAGTTATTATTAACGGCATGGGCCACTCGCAAACCGTACAAACCGACGAAAACGGTTACTACTACGCATTTGTAGAGGCAGGCGATTTCTATAAATTATTGGTAAGTTCAAAAGGTTACCTTTCGGACATTGCCATGATTAAAACCGAAAAGACCATGATTGGCAGTTTCCCTGCCGAACAAGACTTCTACCTATCGCAAACCGCCATGTCTATTAGTGGTAGGGTGTACGATATGGAAACCAACGAGCCCTTCATCAACGAAGATGTGATATTGCTTTCGGATGGTCAAGTAATTCAACAAACCAAAACCGACATTACCGGCCGTTACACCTTTACCGACCTAGAAAACGGCAAAGAATACCAAGTAAAAGTAAACAAGCCCAACTTCTTGTCGATTAGCAGTAAACCATTTGTTTACAACGACCAAAGTACAGGCAATACACAATTTGACTTGGCTTCTATTGCATCGGATGCCAGCAATAACGTAGCAGGGGGCAACGCTGCTGGCAGTGGCGCAATTAATGGTGGCGCCAACTACAACGGAAGCGGTACCAACGGACGCAGAGAAGTACAATTACACGATATTTACTACGACTTTGACAGCGCTAAACTTTCGCCAAACTCCAAAGCATCGTTAGACCGCATTGTCATGCTATTGGAATCGAACCCCAACCTAAAATTGGAATTTGGTTCGCATACCGACGCACGCGGCACCGACGAATACAACGACGAACTATCTTGGCAACGTGCTAAATCGGTAGTAGATTACCTAGTACAAGCTGGCATTGCTAAAAACCGCCTTACTTGGCGAGGATACGGCAAACGCTACCCTATCATTAAAAATGCTGTAACCGAAGGCGAACACCGTCTAAACAGACGTACCACCTTTATCATTACAGACAAATAACCTTAAACGCAGATGATTATGAAAATATTAAAGAAAATAGGTTTTGTTTTAGCCCTTTTACCGCTGTTGGCCAATGCCCAATCGGATCCTAAAATTAGCCAACATTTGCTAACACAAACACATTACAACCCTGCTGTTACAGGTTCTACCTGGATGGGTAACATCACCCTTTTGGGTCGTCACCAATTTATGGGTTTTGAAGGTGCTCCTACTACCGCATTGCTAAACTTTGACGTATTGGCACCCACTATTAACTCGGGTTTTGGGTTGTCGGTACAATACGACAAATACGGTCCCATCAATTCGTACAATGCTATGGTCAACTACGCTTACCACATTGGCATTGGCGATAACCAAACCTTATCGTTGGGGCTAGGTGCTGGGGTACAAATGCGTCAGTACGATGCCACGGGTAACATCTACGAAAATCCAGATGACCCCATTTCGTATTACGACCAAGACACACACATTGCACCCGACGTTAATTTTGGCATCCAATACTCGCTACAAAATTGGGTAATTGGTGCCTCTATTACGCACTTGCAACGTTACTTTATGAAAGACGATTTGCGTTTCCCCAACGTAAATTACTATGCTTACACCCGTTATCGCTTTGAATTGGGCAGATACTGGAACATTACCCCAGGCATTGCCGTTCATTACGATAACGTTACGGTAAACGAAGAAGTCAACCTATTGGTAGAATACACCAAAGCCATTTGGTTTGGTGCTTCGTACCGCATGAGCAATGAATTGAAACCACAATCGGTAGTGCCTATGATTGGATTTAACATTACCGACTACGTGAAATTGGGCTATGCGTACGAATATAACCTAACCGATCTGGCTCAGTACAACACTGGTACACACGAGTTGATGCTAACCTTCCGCTTTAAAACCAGAAGCAACACGTACAAGACACCTCGCTTTGCGGAATGGTGATGCATTCGTATTTGTAATTTACTACCACGTTTCGTACAGGGATTTTTTCACCTAAAAGCTACAAAAGCTGAACTCGCCTTTGGCTCAAACAACACCTTTTGTAAACGCTTTTAAATCAAAAAATCTATTTCCTGTACTCCACTATGTAGTAAATTACAAATACTCATTAAATTTAATAATTCGATTAGTCGATTAGTCGATTAACCAATTAGTCAATAAAACAACCATTCGATTAGTCGATTAGTCGATTAATCGATTAGTCAATAAAATACGACATGTCTAAGGAGCAAGTATTAAGGAAAGAAAAGGAGATGATAGACCAAGCGTTTGAGCGTTTGCTCAAAGACTACATGGCATCACCTCATGGAAAAAAAGAAGACATTATTCGCAAAGCCTATCAGTTTGCCTACCAGGCACACGATGGCATTCGACGTCGCTCGGGAGAACCCTATATTTTACACCCCATTGCGGTGGCGCACATTGCCTGCAAGGACATCGGTTTGGGTTCTACCTCTATTTGTGCAGCCTTGCTACACGATGTGGTAGAAGACACCGACTATACAGTCGAAGATATTAGCAACCTTTTTGGTGAAAAGGTTGCCCAAATTGTGAGTGGATTGACCAAGATTTCGGGTGGTGTGTTTGGTGAACAAGCATCGGCCCAAGCCGAAAACTTCCGCAAACTGATTGTGACCATGTCGAAAGACATTCGCGTGGTGCTGATCAAGATTGCCGACCGCTTGCACAACATGCGTACCTTAGAGGCTCAACCCGTCAACAAACAATACAAAATTGCCGGCGAAACCGAGTACATTTACGCTCCACTTGCACACCGACTTGGACTTTTCTCTATCAAAACCGAGTTAGAAGACCTTAGTTTTAAATACAACTACCCCGAAAAATACGAATTCATTGCCAGTAGATTGGATGCTGAGCGCGAAAAACGCATGGAGCAATGCGATAATTTTTCGTTGCCCATCATGAACCGCTTGCTTTCTATGGGTTACGAATTTGTAATGAAAGAACGCATCAAATCGGCCTACTCCATTTGGAACAAAATGCAAGCCAAACACATTCCATTCGAAGAAGTGTTTGACATTTTAGGGGCTCGTATTGTGTTCAAACCCCACCCTGGCGCCGACGAACGCCAAGAATGCTGGCGCATTTACAACCTAATTACGCAAATTTACACCCCTCACCCCTCGCGCACACGCGACTGGGTAACCACTCCCAAATCGAATGGGTACGAAGCCCTACACGTTACCGTAATGGGTCCTGATGGTTTGTGGATTGAGGTGCAAATTCGTAGCAGCCGCATGGATGACATTGCCGAAAAAGGGTTGGCAGCACACTGGAACTACAAGAAAGATTACTCGTCGAGCGAATCGAAAATTGAAGAATGGTTGGGCACCATCAACGATTTGCTCAAACACCCCGACTCGGATGCCATGCAGTTTTTGGACACCTTTAAACTGACGCTATACGATGCCGAGATATTTGTATTTACCCCAAAAGGCGAGATGAAAACCCTTCCTACTGGCGCTACCGCTTTGGACTTTGCCTTTGAAATACACTCGGACATTGGTAGTCATTGCATTGGAGCCAAGGTAAACAACAAATTGGTACCGCTTAACTACGAATTGCAAAGTGGCGACCAAGTAGAAATCTTAACCTCTAAACAACAAACACCCCGTCCCGAATGGATTAAATACGTTACTACGGTTCGTGCTAAACGCGAACTGAGCAACTTGTCTAAACAAGCCAACAAAGCATTCAGAGAAAGGGGTGAGTCGATTCTAAACGATATTTTTACCTCGTTGGGCATGAATCAATCGGTACAAGGCGGCATTTCTACTACCGTATTGAATACCATTTTGTTGCACTTCTCGTTCAAAACCTTGGACGAACTGCTCATTGCATTGGGTAAAAACGAAGTAACCAGCGAGCAACTTTTTGAATTGGCAAAAAGCAATGGTCGAATTATCAAAGACCAGGATATATATCAAAAACTCATCAACAACCAAAAACAACACAACAACCTTTCCCCCATTACCAGCAATTTGCACATTTGTCCTTGCTGTAATGCCCTACCCGGCGACGAGGTAATTGGATTTAAGAACCCCGACGGCACCATATCGGTTCACTTGCGCAACTGCGAAGAAGCCATGCGCCTAAAATCGCAACAAGGGCCTAAAATTGTTTCGGTACAATTTACCCCCGAAGCCAATGCCAATTATTTTGCACTCATTGAGGTAAAAGGCATTGACCGCAAGCGCATGTTGCTCGATATTGTCGAAATTATTTCGAGCCAATTTGACAACAACATCAACCACCTAACCGTATCGACCATTGGCGGTATCTTTAGGGCGGTTATCAACGTAGCTGTCAAGCATGCCGACGAGGTGAAAAACATCTGCCATCAATTGGAGATGATTAACGGCATAGAACACGTTAATCGCATCTACCACGAATGAAAAAACTTTTAATTGCCTTATTTATGAGCACCTGCACAACAGCCGTTGTAGGGCATACCAACGTGTTCCTACAACCCTACAATACCCCTTTTGAAAGCGTTCCTTTTGAACAAATACGCCTAGAAGACTACAGCGAAGCCCTTGACAAAGGATTGGAACAACAAAAGCAGTACATTCAACAAATTACCGAGAACCCAGCTCCTGCCACCTTTGCCAACACCATTGAGGCACTAGAAGAAGGAACGGATATTTTAGACCGCGTTACCTCGGTATTATTTAATTTAACCGAAGCTGCCACCAGCGACGAGTTGGACGAATTGGCCAATCGCTACTCGCCCATTTTGTCGGAAGCGGCCAACGAAATTTTCCAAAACGAAGCCCTGTTTGCCCGTGTTAAAACGGTTTACGAACAAGAAAAAGACCAATTAACGGGGTATCAGGCCAAATTATTGGAAGATACCTACCAATCGTTTGTGCGCTCGGGAGCCAACCTAAATGCCGAAGACAAAGCCACGTTTGCCAAACTTTCTAGCCGTCTTAGCACACAAACCCTTCAATTTGGCAGCAATGTGCTAAAAGAAACCAATGCTTACCAAATGCACCTAACCCAGGCAGAAGACGTGGCTGGATTGCCCGAAACCGCCTTGCAAGCAGCCCGACAAAAAGCCATTGATAAAGGGTTAGAAGGTTGGATTATTGATTTGAGCATGCCCAGTTACCAACCGTTTATGCAATATGCACACAACCGTCAGTTGCGTGAAACCTTGTACATGGCCTACAACAGAAAAGGCAACCAAGGCGGCGAAAACGACAACAATGAATTGGTAAAACAAATTGTGAACGACCGACTTGCCCTAGCCAAGTTGATGCAAGAACCCACCTACGGCAGTTACCGCCTAAAACGCACCATGGCACAAAATTGCGAAGCTGTATACGGCTTGCTAGACCAACTTTTGGCCGTTTACTACCCCGTTGCTTTGCAAGAAAAAGAGCAAATTACTGCATACGCACAACGCCTTACAGGTGATACCTCTTTTGAACTAAAACCCTGGGATTGGGCATATTATACAGAGAAATACAAAGAAGAAACCTACCACTTTAACAGCGAGCAATTGCGCCCCTATTTTGAACTCAACAACGTAATAAACGGGGTGTATTGGTTGGCAGGCGAATTGTATGGTTTGCAATTTATAGAGAACGATACGTTGCAAAAATACCACCCCGATGTTAAGGTTTACGAAGTGTACGATGCCGATAAACGCTACATGGGCTTGCTTTACACCGACTTTTTTCCACGCAGCAACAAACGCGGCGGCGCCTGGATGACCGAATTTAGGGGACAATGGAAAAAGGACGGGAAAGATACGCGTCCGCTCATTTCGATTGTGATGAACTTTACGCCTCCTACCGCAGGCAATGCTTCGTTGCTTACCTTTGACGAGGTGCAAACCTTTTTGCACGAGTTTGGACATGCCTTGCACGGATTGCTGTCGGATGTTACCTATCCTAGCCAAAGTGGCACCAACGTGTACCGCGATTTTGTAGAGTTGCCCTCGCAACTGATGGAAAACTTTGCCGACGAAAACCACTTTTTGCAAAAGGTGGCATTGCATTACGAAACGGGCATGGTAATTCCAGATTCGTTGGTGCAAAAAATGAAA
>JAGCMZ010000202.1 GCA_017646225.1 Paludibacteraceae bacterium
CAAAACTATTGCCCGATGCAATATCGGGTAAGTAGCGTTTGCGCCCCCAAAGCGTTTCTACGTAGCCCAATTGGCGCGCCTTTTCAATGCATTCGTCCATGTATTCTTTGATGCGCGGATAGGTAGCAAAGTAGCCGTCAATCAGTTCTTTGGCCTCGCTGCGGGGTATTTGCAGGCGTTCGCCCAATCCAAACACCGATATGCCGTAAATAATACCAAAGTTGGCGGTTTTGGCCTTGCGACGCATGTCCGATGTAACCTCGGAAAGGGGTACTTTGTAAATTTTGGCAGCCGTTGCTGCGTGAATATCGCCGTCCATGTTAAAGGCCTCTATCATGGCTTTGTCGCCGCTCAAATGCGCCATGATGCGCAATTCAATTTGCGAATAGTCGGCCGAGAAGAACAAACAACCCTCGTCTGGGATAAAGCATTTGCGTATTTCCTTGCCCATTTCGTCGCGAACCGGTATGTTTTGCAAGTTAGGGTTGCTAGAACTCAACCTACCCGTAGCCGTTACCGCTTGGTTGTACGATGTGTGAATTTTGCCCGTTTGGGGGTTTACCAAGGCAGGAAGCGCCTCTATGTAGGTGCTCAACAACTTTTTAATGCCCCTGTAGTCTAAAATTTTGCCCACCAGCGGATGTTTGGAGCGCAAACTTTCTAGCACCTCTTCGGACGTAACGTATTGTCCCGTTTTGGTTTTCTTGGCCTTTTCTACAATTTTTAGGTGGTCAAACAGCACTTCGCCCACTTGTTTGGCAGAACTGAGGTTAAATTCCATGCCAGCTAGTGCAAACGCCTCTTGCTCGATGCTTTCTAGTTGTTTGCGCATTACATTGGCCGATGCGCCAAGTGCTTGGCTATCAATACGTACACCTGCTAATTCCATGCGTGCCAAGGTGCGCAGCAATGGCATTTCCAATTGGTAGAACAATTTTTCCATGCCTGCCTCTTTTAGTTCGGCCGATAATTTTTCTTTTAATTGCAGGGTAATATCGGCATCTTCGGCAGCATAATTGGTAAGCTGTTCTAGCGGAACTTCGGTTATGGCAAGGGCTTTTTTACCCTTACCGCCCACCAACTCTTCGTAGGTAATGGTTTGGTAGTTAAGGTAAATTTCGGCCAAATAATCCATGCCATGGCGCAATTCGGGTTGCAACAAGTAGTGTGCCAACATGGTATCAAACAATTCGCCTTTCACCTCAATGCCATAACGGCTTAGTACCATTAGGTCGTATTTGCAATTTTGCCCAATTTTTTGGGTAGTTTCGTTCTCAAAGGCAGGGCGTAGCAGGTCTAATACGTATTGTACATTTTCTTGATTTACAGCAATAAAATACGCTTCGTGAGCCTTCCAGGCAAACGATAACCCTACTAAATTACAGCTAACCGCTTCTACACCCGTAGTTTCGGTATCAAAGCAAAAGGCAGGTTGCGCCTTTAACTCTTCTGCCCATGTAGGCAATTGCTCTAGGGTAATCAATTGGTAGTGATGTGCAGTGGTATGGATATCGTTTCGCTCCGCTGATTCGGTGATCTGGTGTTGAGTCGTTGAGTCGTTTAGTCGTTTAGTCGAATTATTAATTCCACTAGTTGCCGATTCACCGATTAGTCGATTCACCGATTCGTCATTATTTGAAGTATCCTCCAATCCCGCAAACAAATCCATCATGCCATCATCTTTGGAAATTCGGTGATTTGTTTGTTTAGTCGTTGAGTCGTTTAGTCGTTTAGTCGAATCATCAATTCCACTATCTGCCGATTCGCCGATTAGTCGATTCATCGATTCATCGTTACGAAGTAACTTTCTAAACTCCAACTCCGTAAACAACCCCCTTAACGCCTCAGCATTAGGTTCTTTTCGTTGTAATTCCTCTTGGTTTAGAACAATAGGCACATCGGTTTTGATGGTGGCCAAAAAGCGCGAAAACTTAATTTGCTCTACGTTGCTTTCAATTTTGGTTTTTAGTGCACCCTTTAAGGCAGGAATGTTGGCTAGTATACCATCTATCGATCCAAATTCTTGCAACCATTTCACGGCCGTTTTTTCGCCCACCCCAGGACATCCGGGAATGTTATCGCTGCTATCGCCCATAAGTCCAAGCAAATCAATTACTTGTGCTTGGTTGGTCAAGCCGTATTTATTCAATACCTCGGCAGTGCCCATCACTTCGTAGCCCCCATTATGACGGGGTCTGTACATAAAAATATGCTCGTCTACCAGTTGTCCGTAATCCTTATCGGGCGTTAGCATAAATACATCAAACCCTTGCGCAGCGGCTTGTTTGGCCAGGGTACCAATTACGTCGTCTGCCTCAAAACCCATTACCTCGTACACAGGAATGTTGTAGGCGCGCAACAATTCTTTAATGTACGGAACCGCCAGTTTTATGTCCTCGGGCGTTTTTTCGCGTTGCGCTTTGTACGCTTCAAACGCCTCGTGCCTAAAGGTGGGGCCGGCAGGGTCAAAAGCCACCCCAATGTGTGTAGGTTTTTCGCGTTTTAACACATCTTCTAGTGTGTTCAAAAATCCCAATATGGCCGATGTATTTAATCCTTTCGAATTGATGCGTGGTGCCTTGATAAAGGCAAAATAGGCCCTGTAAATAAGAGCATACGCATCCAGTAAAAATAATTTTTTCATGAGGGTAAAGGTACAATTTTTTTACGATGCTTGCGTTAGTATAGTAAGATTTTTCTATTTTTGTACACGACTAAACACCATAACCCAATGCCCTCAGAAAAAAATAAAAACAAAAAAAGCAAGGTAGCAGGTTATCTGATAGAAAAATCCAACCTGGTTAAGCTGGTAATTTTTACCGGTTTGTTCTCGTTGGTGTTTGTTAACTTGTACAAACCTTTTTCGTCCGATAGGTGGATAGATATATCGCCCACCCAATACTTTTTATACTCTTGCGTAATCGTTTTTATTGGCATTGCGGTAATTGCCATTAGTAGGTATTTAATGAACCTGTTTGTAAGGCGATTTTCGCTCAATAACATAGAATACGCCATTTGGGTAATACTAGAATTGGTAATTTTGTCGGGCTTTTATACCCTGTATGTGCTTTGGATGCGCTCCGATTTACAGTTTTGGTCGTTAGAAGATACCGTTATAGCCTTTCGCGATATCAATATCAATACCTTTTTGGTGGTATTTTTCCCTTACCTTATATCGTGGCTCTACTTTGCCTACGACGACAAAAACAAGCGCATTCGCGAGTTAGAAAAGCGTGGAGTAGTGCGCAATGGTCCCTCTGTATTGCATTTTAACGACGATAAGGGCGGGCAACGCTTGTCGGTGGCATTCGAGGCAGTAGTTTATTTAGAATCGGCCGATAATTACATAGAAATCAACTACTTATTGCAAGGCAAAATGGAAAAATTTATGCTGCGCAATTCTATGAAACGTACCGAACTAGAACTTACCGAAACGGCTATTCAGCGCTGTCATCGCTCGTATATGGTTAATTTTGAGCACGTTACTTCTTTGCATAAGGATGGCGACGATTTCTTTGTAGAAATGGATGTGCCCGATACCAAACGCATTCCCGTTTCCAAAACCTACGTACAAAAAGCGACCGAAGCATTTACATACTTCGGCCGCCGTAGATCGATATCGTTACACGAGGTTACTTATAAAGATAACGTTTAATACTACGTTTAGGAGTTTTTTCAAACTCTTCTTTTACAATTTCCACCTCTGCTACTTGACAGAAACGAGGCAACAATTTGTTAACGTGTACACGCATTAGGTTCATTTCTTCTTCTACTTTTTTGCCGTCTTTTTCAATGGCAGCAGTATCCGGATAAACAAGTGCCACCAATTTGTCGTTGCGGCATACCAATACGCTTTCTAGTACGTAAGGCATGTTGTTTACCTTGTCCTCAATTTCTTCGGGGTAGATGTTTTGTCCCGATGGGCCCAAAATCATGCTCTTGTTTCTACCACGAATAAATACGTTGCCTTCTTTGTCGATGATACCCAAGTCGCCAGTACGCATCCAGCCGTCCGATGTAAAGATAGCAGCAGTAGCTTCTGGATTTTTGTAGTAACCCAACAATACGTGGTCGCCTTTAACCAAAATTTCGCCTACTTGTTTTTGTGGATCAAGCGAGTCGATGGTAATTTGCATGCGGTCTACAGGTTGGCCACAAGAACGTAGTTTGAATTTATCCCATGGAGTGTAAGACAACAAAGGACCGCATTCGGTCATACCGTAACCTACACAGTAAGGGAATTTAATTTGTTTCAAGCATTTTTCTACTTCGCGGTTAAGCGCAGCGCCACCAATAATAAGGTATTTAAGCTGACCACCAAAAGCAGCCATCAATTGTTGGTGTACTTTTTTGCGGATAATGGTATTGATACCAGGAATGTGCCACAATACGCGTACCAATGGTTTTTTGATGGCAGGGAAAATTTTGCCCTTAAAGATTTTTTCTACTACCAAAGGTACTGTCAAAATCATGTAAGGATGTACTTCAGAGAAAGCTTTCATCAAAATTTGTGGCGATGGAGCTTTGCCCAAGAAGTTAACGTGGCAACCACCTGCCAATTGATACAAGAATTCAAAGGTCAAACCAAACATGTGTGCCAAAGGCAACATCGATACCATGCTCCAACCAGCTTGGTTAGGAATTCTGTCTTGGCCAAATTCAACGTTCGAGCTAAGGCTGCGGAAGTTAAGTACCACCCCTTTAGGGTCGCCTGTACTACCCGATGTATAGTTGATAACAGCAGGATCGTCCATGTTATCGGTAGGATAGTTAACATCGTCTGCTGTGAAACCTTTAGGATAAGCCGTTTTAAACAATTCGCCCCAGTTTTTAAATGCTTTTTCAGAAGCCGCATTTTTAGCGTAGTATAGTTCAGAACCATCTTGGCAAATAATGGCTTCTACTTGTTCCATGGCTTTTTTGTCAAGACCTTTAAATACTTGGTCGCCCACAAGGAACAATTTAGCATCCGAGTGTTTTACCAAATAATGGATGCTTTCTGCGTGGAATGCATCTAGAATAGATACCGCTACAGCGCCGTAGCTAATGGTCGATAAAAAGCAAGTTGCCCAGTAAGTACTGTTACGTCCGCAAAGCGCAATTTTGTCGCCTTTTTCAATGCCCATGTTTTTGAAAAGCACGTGCCAGCGAGCAATTTGTTCAGCCAATTGGCCGTAAGAGTCGGTTTTTTTCTCGATGTAGTCCGAGATAGCAGGGTCGTTCCAATCGCGTTTGATGGTGGCCTGTAAGTAGTCAAATAAGTGTTTTGCCATAAATGTTTAGTCGTTTATTCGTTTATTCAATGCTTCGCATTTCATGAAGTTGCTCACGCTCGGCATAGCAAATAAATTTGTTCTGCTCTCGCTTAATCGCAACTTTAGTCATTATTTGTTTCTGCAAAGTTACTACAAGTAGCACGCTTGGTGGCCTAATTTTATTTATAAGGTACTAAGACCTTTAAAATAGCATCGTGTAGGGGTAAAAAAGGGTATTTAGGGGTAAAAATACCCATTTATGGGGCGAAAATTTAGTTGAGCAGTACCCGTTTAGGGTCGAAAAAACAAAAAAATGTGTTATCTTTAACGCATCAAATAATGCAAACATTTTAATTTAATACAAATAGTATGGCAACAACATTTAAGTACGAACCCATGTTCCAAGTGGGCGAAGACAACACCGAGTACTACCTACTTACCAAAGACTACGTGTCGGTAAGCGAGTTTGAAGGTAAACCCATCCTAAAAATTGCGCCAGAAGGTTTAACCGCTATGGCGAATGCTGCATTCCGCGATGTTTCTTTCTTGCTACGTCGCTCGCACAACGAACAAGTGGCTAAAATTTTATCGGACCCAGAAGCTTCTGAAAACGATAAATACGTAGCACTTACTTTCTTGCGCAATGCAGAAGTATCGTTAAAAGGTAAATTGCCTTTGTGCCAAGATACCGGTACAGCCATTATTCACGGCGAAAAAGGTCAGCAAGTATTTACCGAGGGCGAAGACGAAGAAGCCCTATCGTTAGGCGTATTTAAAACCTATACCGAAGAAAACTTGCGCTACTCGCAAAATGCTCCCCTTGATATGTACAACGAGGTGAACACCAAATGCAACTTGCCAGCTCAAATAGACTTGCACGCTACCACTGGTATGGAATACCACTTCTTGTGCGTAACCAAAGGCGGTGGTTCGGCAAATAAAACGTATTTGTATCAAGAAACCAAAGCCTTGCTAAACCCTGCAACCTTGGTTCCTTTCTTGGTAGAAAAAATGAACACCCTCGGTACGGCAGCATGTCCTCCTTACCACATTGCCTTTTTTATTGGTGGTACATCGGCCGAAAAGAACCTACTAACCGTAAAACTAGCTTCTACTCACTATTACGATAACCTACCTACTACTGGTAGCGAAGGTGGCCGTGCTTTCCGCGATGTAGAACTAGAAAAACAAGTACTTGCCGAAGCACATCGCATTGGCCTAGGTGCTCAATTTGGCGGTAAATACCTAGCACACGACGTCCGCATTATTCGTTTGCCACGTCACGGTGCA
>JAGCMZ010000203.1 GCA_017646225.1 Paludibacteraceae bacterium
ACGCATGTTGTTATCGGTAGCGGTTTCAACAAAGATAGCGATACCGTGAGGACCGTATCCTTCTTAGTTGATTTCTTTGTAGTTGCCTTCGTCTTTCGAGAATGCTTTTTTTATGGCACGTTCTACGTTGTCTTTGGGCATGTTTTCTTTTTTAGCTTGTTGCATCAACATGCGCAAACGTGGATTGCCGTTAGGATCGCTGCCGGCTTCGCGTACAGCAATGGTAATTTGTTTGCCTAGTTTAGTAAAAACGCGGGCCATGTTGCCCCAACGTTTCATTTTAGTGGCTTTGCGGTATTCAAATGCTCTTCCCATATTTTTTTATGTTAAGTTGTTGTTGTCTTTTGATTTCGATTAGTCGATTCATCGATTCATCATTATCGGATGCTTGCGCCCAATTTGTCTTGGAATGCTTTAATAAGGCGTTGCATTACGTTGTCAATTTGTTTGTCTTGCAAGGTTTTTTCGGTGTCTTGTAAGGTAAAGTTAACAGCGTACGATATTTTGCCTGGCTCTAGGTTTTTGCCTTCGTAAACGTCGAACAATACCACTTTTTTAAGGATCTTTTTCTCTACCTCAAAGGCAATGTCTTCAATTTGTTGGAAGGTAATAGTTTTGTCTAGCAATAGGGCCAAGTCGCGTTTAACTTCTGGGTATTTAGAAATTTCGCGATAGGTTACTTTGCTGTTTTTTAGTTGTTTTAGAACAACAGGCCAGTTGATGTCGGCATAGAATACATCGGTATCAATGTCGAATGCTTTTAGCTGTGCCTTGCTTACAATGCCTAATTGTGCTATTACTTTGCCACCACGGGTTTGTAGGGCAATAGCTTGGTTGTAAATGTCGCTTTCAAAAGGAACTACTACGTAGCTTGCAGGGGCAATGCCAATGCGTGTTAAACAGTTTATAACGTGTGCCTTAAGGTCAAAGAAGGTTAGCTTGCGTTCGCCGTCGGTCCAGCTAATGTCGCTGTTGTTGCCACACATCCAAATGCCTAGGTGTGTTTCTTCGCTGTAGGCTGCTAGTGGTTTTTCTTCGGTCTTTTTGCTAGCGTTGTAGTGGTAGCAAGCACCAAATTCGTAAAACTTAAGGTTGTTTTGACGGTGGTTGCGGTTGCGTGCAATGCTTTCTAAACCGCCAAATAGCAAGGTTTGACGCATTACGCTTAACTCGGCACCCAATGGGTTCATAATTTTAACCGCTTGTTCTACAGGGTAGCTGCTTAGGTTGGTGTAGTACGAAATACGGGTTAACGAGTTGTTTAAGATTTCGTTAAATCCTGCGCCCGATAAATGATCCGATACCTTGTTTTGCAAGGTAGTGCTGTCGGGTTTGTTTACGTAACTAATAGCCGATTGCAACGATGCGTCGGGTTGAATGTTGTTGTAACCGTAGATACGCAAAATATCTTCAATTACGTCAACATCGCGACGTACATCGGTACGATAGGGAGGAACCAACAAACTCAATTCGGTGTCGGTTTCGTTTTCAATTTTTATTTCCAAACCAGCCAAAATGCCTTTGACGGTTTCTTTGCTTAATTCTTTACCAATTAAGCTATTTACTTTTGCGTACGATAGTTGTACACTGAAATCTTGAATAGGGTTGGGGTAGATGTCCACAATGTCCATCGATACTTGACCACCGGCTACCTCTTGAATCAACAAAGCAGCACGTTTAAGTGCGTACAAAGTGATGTTAGGGTCGCAACCACGTTCGTAACGGAA
>JAGCMZ010000204.1 GCA_017646225.1 Paludibacteraceae bacterium
AATCGTTGGTTACACCACCGTTCAAGTTGTACGTAATAGTACCTTGAGCGAAAGTTACGAGACTAATAGCCAAAACGGCTCCCAAAAGTGTAAACTTTTTCATAGTTAATAAAAATTTAAGAAATTAATATTGTGCATCGCTTTGTCGTCGCAGGCTCGTACGACATCAATTTGATGCGTTAAAAAAATATAAATAAAAAAATTGATTTTTTCAAAAAAAGTGGGTTTAAGCGACTGTCAAAAATTGCGGTTTTCTTGCTTGCAGTTTGCTTGCACCTTGCTGTTGGGTAGGGAGGCGATTTTAATGTTTTACAACATGTTTTAGGGTTGTGCTACCTACCTCGATTATATAGATACCATTTGCGAGATTTGGCAATTGGGTGGTTGCATCGGTTTGACCTTTGGCGATGACGCTACCGGTGATTGAATAGATTGTGTAATCTAAATGGGCTGGAGCGTGCAAAAGATTACCGATAATGAAAATGTTTTCTGCAACAACCGAATTTGCAGCGGTTGAAAAATGGTATGTAACTTTTACGGGGGTAGAGAATTCGGTGTAGTCGGTTACATCGCGGAGGGTGGCTACACGGATGTAGTATTCGCCATCTTCCAAGTTTGTGTATTCGGCTGTGTATTCGCCAATGCTTGTGGTAATGACTTTTGTTTTACGACCCGGGAATGATTCATAGGTAGATAATTCGAAACGGAAACCGTTGTTTGGAATTTCACCAACAGTGACTACTAAAGAAGGTGCATTGACCACTGAGGCATCGGCTGGCGATATGATAGTAGGTGGACGCATAACAATTTCTTCGGTAGTGAACATCGAAGTGGCAGATGTTACATTGACTGTAGGCGATGAGGCTTTCACTCTCACATAATAGTTTTTGCTATAGTTGAGAATATCGGCTGGAATAGATGCCGATGTTTCTTTTGTAGTTTTTGAGAATACGATTTCAGGTGCGACGAATGTGTTAACATTGGCAACTTCGCAAGTGTAGGTAGCATCGGCACCAGCATCGTCCCAAGTGATTGTTGGAGTGACAGATACATCGCCTTCACCATCGATTGGAGAGAGGACAGAGAAGAGTTTGCCTGTAAACCAACGAGTTTCAGACCAATTGCTTTTGGCATTTGCGACATTGGCTTTCACACGCCAATAGGTTTTGCGAGTGCCATCGATTTTTGCAATTTGCTGAGTAAGGAATGCCGCAGAATCGGATTGCACCATGGCTAAAAGCGAATCGAAATCGTTGTCGTATGACAATTCGATTGTATAACTCATTGCATCATTGATAGGTTGCCAAGTGAGCCATGTTGGTAAAATGATATTTGCCTCGTTGAGCGGAGCAAGCAACTGTGGAGTAACATCGGATTTGAGTTCTTCGTTCAAGAAACGAGGGGCAAATTCGTTGGCATAACCATCGATGACGGTAACAGCAATGGCATGTGTGGCAGACGAAATGCCTTCAGGCAATTCGTAAGACAAATCGTAGGTCATACCCAAAAGGTATTTTGACGTAGTAA
>JAGCMZ010000205.1 GCA_017646225.1 Paludibacteraceae bacterium
CGGTGCAAGGTTACAAGAAAAACACCGAAGTGATTGTTTGTTTTAACGTGCAAGAGTTATCGGGCAACGATAAAAGCAAACTGAAATTTAGAATCAATGGTTACGAAAGTTACCAAGAAATGGCTTCTGGTTCGCAAAAAAGCGTGTTGCTCGTCGTTCCTGGTAGCTATTCGGGCATGAACAAAACCACTTTAACCATTGAAATCGCTCGCGATAACTACAACGAAGGCGATAACTGCGTGTTTGCTATTTCTGACTTTTATGTATACGGCGAGGTGGATATCATCAGTCTAGATGCCGATAACATCGAAGCCGAATTGGGTACTCCTCTTAATCTAACCGCTCAAAAAGGTGTTACGGCTAATTGGAACGAATCGCAATTGGTATGGATGAAACATACCCGTGGCGAGTGGGATACCTGGCAAGAAATTACCGCTGCCAAAGGTAAAAAGACCCTAAAAGAAACCGACTTGCCCATTGGTTTTACCTCTTATAAAGTAGGTGTGCTACAAACCAATGGCGATACTATTTTCTCCAATATCATTGATGCGAAACGCTACCTATTGTGCTCGGAAGAAACCACCCGTGTGCTATTCCACGAAGATTTTGGCACCTTGTCGTCGCAAACTGATCGTACAAGTAATATGTATGTATCGAGCGATTACACCTACGTAGGTGGATGTGCTCCTTTGAAAGCAGAAGGGACCTATGCTGTAGTGGCCAACGCCCGTTATGGAGGATGTAATGACAACCCAACCAATACGTGTGACGAATGTGCATCCAACGATGCTAGGTTGTGGTTCCGCGATATGTTAGACCATACCCAAAACGGAGTGAACGCTCAAGGACAATACGGTGGTATGTTGTTGGTAAATGCCGACGAACAATTGGTATATAGCCGTCAGGTAACCGCTCCTTGTGCCCAAACTACCATGAACTTCTCGGCCTGGTTTGCTGCTGCCAGCGATGGTTCGCCCATTTCGGTACAATTCATTGTAAAAGACGTAAATGGTTATGAAATTGAAGCGGCTACCTTGGTGGTAGATGGCATTGAGTTCAAAGACGGATGGGTAAAAGGCGAAACCTCGTTTAACCCCGGTTATAACACCGATTTGACCGTCGAAATCCGCAGCTATAATCCTGCTTCTGAAAGCGGTAATGACTTTTTGGTAGACGACATTCGTTTTACCGTATGTTCGCCCAAAATTGATTTGGATGCCACCACTACTTCTACCAGCGTACAAATTGATAACGAAGAAAAACAAGTGCTAGGTTTGTGCGAAGAACCCATTACCTTAACCGTCGATGCGGCTCAAGCAGACAACTTGTTTGACAGTCCATTTTATACTTGGATGTGGAAATCGCCCAACTTCTCTAACTTTATGGAAGTTCAACATTGGCGCGGAAAAGCAAGTGTAGACACTACGGTAACCGATATGACACAATACTATGTGTTGGTAACCGCTACCCAACAAATTGCCGAAGACTACTTGAATAACCAAGCTGGAGCGTGCGAACTAGTAGGTATTTCGCCTATTATGTACGTTAGCTGCGCGCAAGTGCAAGCCAATGTTCAAAGCAGATCTTGTAACAAAATTGTGTTGCGTGCCGATGTAACCGGTGATCTTGATTTTGACTGGGAATTATCGACCGACGGACAGAATTGGAGCAAGATAGATGGTAAGTCAAATAAAGATACCGTTCATTACACCATTTCGGAAGATACCTACTTCCGTGTGAACACCCCCATTGCACCATCGGCACCTACCGAATTGGTGGTATCGAGAAACATTGATCTAACTGCTACTCCTTCTTATATTCCAGAAGAAGGCGGCGAAGTGGCCCTAGCAGCTACAGCAGTTGGCTTTGAAGACATTCAAGTAGACTTTACCAATGAGGTAGAGTGGTACCAACAAGGTGATTACTATAAAACCAACGGATTGGCATGGGATTCTACCTTTACAGCGCCTACCTCTTTCTTTGTAGAAATCAGGGGCTGTCGTTCAAACGAGGTAGAAATTACCTTGCAAAAACCCCTTGTGGTAGAATTTGTTTCTAGAGAATGTAACACCATTACTTTGCGTGCTGTAGCCGAAGAAGGCGTTACCTATACTTGGCAAAAATCGACCGATGGAGGTCAAACTTGGGTGGATATTGAGTTTACCGGCAGTGAGTATGTTACCACCATTACCGAAAATACCATGTATCGTATCTATAACGACGAATTGGTGAGCGTGCCTACTTACGAAATCGAAGTGTGGAGCATCGAATTGACCGTTGAACCCGAAGAAGTGTATTTGGGCGAAACCATCACTGTAACAGCCACTACACACGGATTCCGCAGCAACTATCAACCTGTATGGACCGAAAATGGTAAAGTGATTGAAAACGAAGGTTACACCTACGAGGTAAAACCTTACGCTCCAGTTAGCTATACCGTATCGCTAGAAGGTTGTGAATCGAACGATGCCGTGGTGAACAAGGTTATTTGGCCAACCGTCTTTACGCCTATGTTGGTAGACGGCTTTAACGACGACTTCATCATTGGTATGGATCCTACCGTAGCCCTAAAAATCTACGACCGTTATGGTAATTTGGTGGTAGAAACTACCGATGGTTGGGATGGTAAAGATGCTAGTGGCAACTACGCTATGCCCAATGTGTATTTCTACGTAGCCACCCTTCCCAATGGTGATGTGGTAAAAGGCAATGTAGAATTGTTGAACGAAAAACGTTAATAACCTATCATCTATATGAATATGAGAAAGTCAATTATGATGTTAATGCTGCTAGCAGGTGTTGCTTCTGCGCAGGCAGCCATTAGCGAGAAGTATAGCGAAGGATACGATTTTGAATCGCTTCCTTTGAACACTGAAACCAACGAGAGCAATATTTCGTTGTTTGCCGACAATCAACTCTTGTTTTTGAACGATGGTAAGGTTTATTTAAGCCAATTTACCGAGCAACAAGATAGCCTGTTGGCTCCCGAAGAAAATTCTGCGCTTACCAAAATGGGTATCAAAGGCAACGTAGCCTACGATGCTGCTACTAACAAAATGTATTTCTCGTTGGTAGAGTCGGAAAATTGCGAATGGTTGTATGAATCAACCTATAAGAATGGCAAATGGACATCGCCCAAACGATTAGAAATTGAAGGTATGGGCAAAGTTCGTGGCAACAATGCTTTTATGGCTAATGCCGGCTGGAGCTATATATCGACCGTAAAAAATATCATGCAAAATCCTGCCATCGCTAAAAATGGAAAGCGCTTGTATTTTACCAGTGCTACCATAGAGAATGGCCATGGCGGCAGCGATTTGTGGTACATCGACCAAAAATCAGAAAACCTATGGTCGGCTCCTGTAAATGCAGGCGAAACCGTGAATAGTACCGCTGACGAAGATTTTGCCTTTATAGAAAAAGATGAGTTGTTGTATTTCTCGTCGAACAAAGAAGGTATTCGTCATTTGTACATAGCCGAAGTAGCGGGCGATGCTTGGCATACTGCTCAAAAACTAGAAACACCTTATAACAGCGAGGTTAACGATTATAGCATGTTGGTTACCAATGGCACTCCTTATTTGGTAAGTGATAGAAAAGTGGGCAATGGATCTGATATTTTTGCCTTTGTAAAAAGACCTTGCCAAATTAAGGTGAGCGATATAGAGGTAACCCCCGAATTTACCGGAGGCGGTTATGCTATAACGGGTAAAGTAACTTTTGTTGATGCACCTAAAACGGGCGTTTTGTCGGTTAAAGACGATACGGGTGTGGCAAAAACCTTTGAGTTGCCCGTTGAGTCGCCCTTTAGTTTTGAAATTGACAACCTAGATTGCGATAAAGATACCGTAACACGTGCTGTAATGGCGTGGTTCTCGGAAGATAATTGTGAGTCGAAAGCAACTTACCTTGCTCCTGCTCAGGTAAAACGCGATTTCTATTGGGTGTATTTCTTGTTTGAATTCGATAAATCGGAATTGTTGCCTCAATCCAAAGCCGATATGGATCGTTTGGTAAGGGAGATGCAAAAATTCCCCGAAGCACGCTTTGAGGTGAGTGGTTATGCCGACGAACGTGGTAGCAACGCATACAACGACAAACTATCAGAACGTCGTGCTATTGCTGTAAAAAATGCACTTATAGAGAAAGGCATCAGCGCAGACAAACTTAAAATTGTGGCTCGAGGCAAACGCGCGTTGCAAATTAAAGAAGCACAAAACGAAGACCAACACGCACAAAACCGTCGTGTAGAAGTTAGAATTATTAACCCTGAAAATAAATAAGCGCCATGAGAAAAGAACTATCCTTAATTGCTGTACTTTTGTTCGTGTGCACAGCACTATTTGCACAGGGCGATTTTAAATTGTCAGAACAAATGTTCTCGCGTATCAATCAGAACCCCTCTGCCATTGGTAACAACGAAAAGATTCAACTCTTTACCGCAGGCAGAATGCAATACGTGGGAATGGGTCTAGAACAATCGCCTACATCGGCATTGTTAAATGCTCATTACTATAATGAAAGTCTAAAATCAGGTTTTGGTTTGTCGTTTACTTACGATGAATTGGGTCTTTACAACCAAACCATCAATGCGAAACTATGTTATGCGTATAACATCGACCTTTTTGAAGGCGGCTTGCTTTCGTTGGGTTTGTCGGCAGGTGTGGTAAACAAAATGTTTGATCCCTCTCGCCACGTATGGCGCGATAACGGTGACCCCCTAGATGGTGGCGATGAAATTACCAATACCACTGCCTTTGACCTTGACTTTGGTTTTGAATTCTCTTGGAAATACTTGTTGGTTGGTGCTTCTATTACGCATTTGCCTGGTATTACCCAAGATGTAAAAACCACCGCTGCTCCTACTCATATCAATGCCTACCTACGTGGTAATGTGTACCTACCAGAGAAATTTAACTTGATACCAGCTGTAGCTTACACCAACATTGGTGCTTGCAATACCGGTAAGTTAATTTCGGGCGAAAATGCAGAAGTGGTATCGTTGGGCCAAGAACACCTAGTAGATGTTAGTTTGACAGCTTTGTACGATGGTAAATACTGGTTGGGCGTAGGCTATCGTTTGAATACTGCCGTTAGCTTTATGGCGGGTTTTGAATGGCACTGGTTGCGTCTAGGTTATTGCTACGATTTGAGCGTAGGTCCTGTTTGGGATTTGACTTCTAGCACGCACGAGGTGATGTTGTCGTTCGTGATACCTACCAAGAAACCAGTAGTATGGTAGTCTGAGTGCATTTAAAGGGAGCTTTTGTCGTTGTGCTTGTGCTCGAAATCCTCATTTACTTTAGTAAACTCCGGTTTCTCGTACTGCGCGCGCCTAAAAATCTCTCCTTTAAATGCACTCATATTGTACATAGGAATATAAAAATAAGCAACCTTGTTTTTTTATAACGATGTTTGCATTATCTTTGCAGAGATGTAGTTCGCTACATCTCTGTTTTTTTATTATTCAATATTAGTCGATTATGAAACGTAATTTCTTTTTGATGCTTGGAGTGGCTACTATGTTGGTAGCGTGTTCGCAAAAATATTATCCCGAAATGTACCAAAAAGCGGGCGAGGAAGCGTCTGTAATGGTGAAAACCGAGAAGGATACCGTGTTGCATGCACCTGTTTTGCCTGCAGATACCGTATTGGTTGAAGAACCTAAAACTCCTATAAAAGATACCGTAGAACAAGTGGTAGATTCTGTAGCAGCAAATGCTACCATTCGTGAAACCACCGATACCTACACCAGTGGTGGTGTGGCAGTGCAACAACAATACCACGTAGTAGTGGGTAGTTTCCAAAGCGAAGTAAATTCACAAAATCTTTATTTAACCCTAAAAAATCAAGGTTTTGAATCTAAAGTAGCCGTTAACCAAAATGGTTTGTACCGTGTATTTATGTATTCTGCCGATACCGAGGTAGAAATTCGCAAAGCATTGGCCAAAGCCCGTGTTACTTATGCCGATGCATGGATGCTTAAAATTGCAAGATAATGCGTTTGACACCAAAGATAGGGATATTGTTGACTTGTCTGTTGGTTTGGACAGGTTGTAAGCAACATACCCGATTTTATGATGCTACCATCGCCAAAAATGCACAAAAGGTAGAAATTCAGCGTTTCGATCACGATTTCTATCAGTTGGATAGTACGCAATTGGCGCAAAAATACGGCGATTTTGTGCCTGTATATATGCACCAAATCATGCACATAGCTCCATCAAAAGTGCATCTGTTTAAGGCAGATAGTGCTTTTAATGCCTTGCGCATGCAGGTGGATAGTGCTTACAGCAACATCGATCCCATGGTTGAGTCGTTGTCGGTAGCCATGGCCTATTATCGTTATTATTTCCCACAAAATGAGGTTCCCTCCTTCTCTTTCCATTTATCGGGTTTTAATCAAAGCATCGTAACCTTGCCAGGAAGAGTTTCGGCAAGTATCGATAACTATTTGGGAATTGATTATCCTATGTATCCACAAATAGCGTATCAGTACGAGATTCCGTTTATGACTCCTCGTCATTTGCCCATCGATATGATGTTGGGTTGGCTTACTTCCGAATACCCCGATACCAATGGCAGGTTGCTGGAAGCTATGATATACCATGGCAAAATGATGTATTTGTTGCAAGTTATGTTCCCTGACGAGGAAATGCACGAACTGCTTTCGTACACCCAGCAGCAATACGAGTGGAGTCTGAAATACGAGAAAAATATTTGGGCGTTGATAGTAGAACAACGCGATTTGTACAGCACCGATTGGCGTACCATAACACGCTATACCCAACCAGCTCCCTTTACCAATGGGCTTTCGCAAGAACATTCGCCTGGTAGAATAGGGGTGTTTATTGGTTGGCGCATTGTATCGGCCTACATGGAACGCAATACCCAGGTTACCCTACAAGACCTAATGAACGAAACCGACGCTCAAAAAATCCTCCAACTTTCAGGGTATAGACCGTAAATAGTCAAAGGTCAAAAGTCAAAAGTCAAAAGTCAAAAGTCGAAAGTCGAAAGTAGGGACGCACGGCTCGTGCGTCCGTGTGCCTGTTGTCTATTATATAGCATAACCCTCTATGAGGGTATTTTACCTGCGTAGCAGGTTGAACATAGTAGTAGGTAGGTGTTGCGTAGCAACGCCTGTATAAAAACGCCTCTTCCTACTCCCTGCACGCCCGTAGGGTGTGCAACTAAATGAAAAGAGAAATAAAACAATTGAAAATCTAGATTAATTATAAATTTTATTATTTTTGCATATCAAACCCAAAAAAATAAAAACAAAAACAAAAAACAGACAGACATTTAGACATTTAAAATAGAACATATTTGAAAAGCGTTATGCTCTTCTTTAGATGAAAACCTGAGAAATTTTCAATATAAGCAAGAATGGCATAGTGGTTTTTCACGCGTATGCGTGGACTGCTATTACTACATCTGCTTATTAGGTTTTCTCAGGACCTTCATCTAAGACGTGGCAATGCTGTTCCACGCTTTTTTTATATCTATACCCAAGAATTTATTAACTTATTAAATCATATACAATGAAACGAATTTTACTTTTACCGCAATGCTGATGATGACATTGGGTATTTCTGCACAGCGTGCTGCTGTTATGGAGTTTAAAGCTGGCGTTGGTATTTCTCAGGCAGATGTAGATGGTATTTCAGCAATTTTTATTACTTATTTTCGTCCTGCTGGTTATACCATGGTAGAGCGTACGCAGATAGACCGAGTTATTGATGAGCAAGGTTTTCAACGTAGTCGTTTAACCGAATTTCAAATGGTGCGTATTGGTCAAATTTTGAATGTGTCAAAAATTGTAATTGGCGATGTTAATGTAGTGATGGGTCAATACAATGTCGATGTACGTGTTATTAATGTAGAATCGGGTACCATTGCTGCTACCGAAGGTGCTACTTTCTCTGGCTCTTCTTATAGAACTACCATGCAAACGCTTGCTCAAAAACTGGCTGGTAAAATTGCTCTGTCTGCAGGTCCAACAGTGAGTGCTGCTAGTGCTAGTTCTTTCTCAAGCGCATCTACAAGACGTAAAGGAGATATTGTAGATTTAGGGTTGCCCAGCGGCACTTTATGGTATGCAAAAAATGAAGGTGGTGATTATGCTCGTTATACTTACGATGATGCTGTAAGTAAATTTGGTAATCAATTGCCTTCTAAAGAAAAATTACAAGAGTTAAAAGATAACTGTACTTGGACGTGGACAGGTAGTGGTTATAAGGTTGTTGGTCCTAATGGTAATTCCATTTACTTTCCTGCTGCGGGCCTCTACGATTGCAATGGCGCTGAGTACTACGTAGGTTCCTACGGCTACTATTGGTCTTCTACGCCCTATGGTTCAGATTACGCCTATATCCTTAACATCAGTCCGCACTACGTGAGCATGGGCAACAACGATCGTTGCGGCGGTCGATCTGTTCGCTTAGTTCTGGATTAAAATTTAGCAAAGCACGTTAGTGCTAAGCTAAATTTCCTTTTATATTCTTTCTCGATTTTGTTCCAAGCGAAAGCAAGGCAAAATCGAGATTTTTTTATACCTTTGC
>JAGCMZ010000206.1 GCA_017646225.1 Paludibacteraceae bacterium
AAACGGGCATACCGTCGAACGCATTCTAAAAGCTGACGAGGTAATTAAAAGCCCTGGCATCCCCAACAAAGCCTTGCTTATTCAACAACTAAAGGCTTTGGGCACCCCCATGATATCCGAAATTGAATTTGCTGGCAGATACAACAATGCCAAAACCGTTTGCATCACAGGTAGTAACGGCAAAACCACTACTACCATGCTTACCTACCAAATGCTAAAAGATGCGGGGCTGAACGTAGGATTGGCAGGCAACGTGGGCAAAAGTTTTGCTTACCAAGTAGCTACCGAAAACTTTGATTACTATGTCATTGAGTTAAGCAGTTTTCAGCTAGATAACATGTACGAGTTCAAAGCAGATATTAGCGTGCTATTGAACATTACGCCCGACCACTTGGATCGTTACGAATACAAGTTCCAAAATTACATCGATGCCAAAATGCGCATCACCCAAAACCAAACCGAAGATGACGTATTTATTTACTGGAACGACGACGAGGTGATTCAAAAAGAATTGGAAAAAATTGCCATCAAGGCAAAAAAACGTCCATTCTCGTTAACTGCCACCCCACAAATGGCCGCATACATCCAACAAAACCAATTAAACCTAGCAACTATCAACGGCGAATTGCAAATGGAATTGGACGAACTGGGTTTGCGCGGACAACACAACCTATACAACTCGATGGCTGCTGCCTTATCGGCCGCATCGTTCCACATTCAAAAAGAATCCATTCGCAACTCACTACACACCTTTGCAGGCGTAGAGCACCGTTTGGAATCGGTTTGCAATGTAAGGGGCGTTGAGTTTATCAACGACTCAAAGGCTACCAACGTTAATTCTTGCTGGTATGCACTAGAAAGCATGCGTACCCCTGTGGTACTTATTTTGGGCGGTACCGACAAGGGCAACGATTACAACGAAATCAAACAACTCATCAAAGAAAAGGTACATACCTTGGTATTTATGGGTGTAGACAACAGCAAATTGGAAAACTTTTTTGCTCCCTTGGGCATTCCATTTGTAAGCACCCACTCGATGGAAGAGGCCGTTAAAGCTGCCTACCAAAAAGCCAACGTAGGCGACACAGTACTATTATCGCCTTGCTGTGCAAGTTTTGACTTATTCAAAAATTACGAAGACAGAGGTCGCTTGTTCAAAGAAACTGTAAAAGCGCTATAAAGCATGAAAGAACTGATTCGGAAAATATTTAGAGGCGATGCCATACTTTGGATAACTGTCATAGGCCTGCTGATTATATCGGGGGTTATCATGTTTAGTGCCATTAGTAGCAGTGCGCACCGCTACAACGACTACCTTACACCCTTTTGGGGACACTTAAAGCATTTGTGTCTGGCTTTTGTCATTATTTTGGTAGCCCATCAGTTCTCGTTTAGAAACATTCGATTGGCCTTGTGGCTTATACCTATTCTATCGCTGGTTTTATTGGTGCTAACACCCATCATCGGCAAATCGGTAAATGGTGCCATTCGCTCCATATCCATCGGTGGTTTCGAAATTCAATCCATCGAGGTTACCAAACTGGCCATTGTTATCCTATTTTCTGAAATTCTGGGCTATTTTAATACCCACAAAAAACAAATGAGCATCAAAACCTTTTGCATTATGTCGGGCATTCTGGGTTTGTTCTGTTTCTTGGTTATGATTCAGAACTTTTCTACTGCCTTCATTTTGTTTGGGGTAACCATGCTTATGATGTTTATCGGTAAGGTATCTATTAAGTACATTGCCAGCCTTATTGGCATTGTTATTGTGGTAGGTGGATTGTTTATTGGACTATCGTATGCCTTTAAAATTGAGAATGGCATTACCAAACGGGTAAATACATGGATTGGTCGCATCGATCAGTACAGCAATAGCCAAGAAGAGAAGGAGAAAACCAAAACCTTGGTAATTGACGATAAAAATCGTCAAATTATGAACTCAAAAATTGCCATTGCCAATGGTATTTCTCCTTGCGGTCCTGGCAATAGCATTCAACGCGATTACCTAGCCTTGGCCTATTCCGACTTTGTGTACGCTGTTATCGTAGAAGAATACGGTATGCTAGGAGGCATACTCACCATACTTTTGTACGTCATTATCCTGGCTAGGGCAGGTAAAATAGCACGGCGATGTGGACCAGATGAGGCTACAGAAGGCTTGTTGGTAATTGGGTTGGCACTCATCATTGTGCTCCAAGCCTTTATCAACATGGCGGTTGCCACCGAATTAGGCCCTGTAACGGGGCAAACTTTACCACTTATCAGTAGGGGTGGTATGTCGCTGTTTGTTACTTCCTTTGGATTTGGCCTGATGCTGGGCATTAGCGCACACAACGAAGAGCGCATCAAAAAAGAACAAGCTGCCCTAGTTGCAAACGCTGAAGCAAACACCGAACCTACTGAAACAGAAAACAATACAGAAGAAGAAACAACAACCGAAACCATAAACAACCAAGCTTAATACACCATGAATACAACCAACAAACGCATACTCATTAGTGGAGGAGGAACAGGAGGACACATTTTCCCTGCAGTATCTATTGCGAATGCCATCAAAGAGGCATACCCTGAGTCCAAAATATTGTTTGTGGGAGCAGAGGGTCGCATGGAAATGGAGAAAGTGCCCGCTGCTGGTTATGACATCATCGGTTTACCCATTCAAGGGCTGTATCGTTCACTTACACCCAAGAATTTTACCGTTATCAAAAACCTATTTAAGAGTTTATCGAAAGCAAAAGACATCATTGCCGACTTTAAACCCGATATTGCCATTGGCGTAGGGGGGTATGCCAGTGCTCCTGTGTTGTATCAAGCGGCTAAACAAGGTATTCCTACCCTAATTCAAGAACAAAACTCGTACGCAGGTATTACCAATAAGATTTTGGGCAAGAAAGCCAAAAAAATATGTGTGGCATACGATCACATGGAACGTTTCTTCCCTGCTCAAAACATCGTTATGACGGGTAACCCTGTCAGACAAAACTTATTAAAAATAAAGGACCATAGCAACGAAGCCTACCAGTTCTTTAACTTTTCGCCCAAGAAAAAAACCTTGCTTATTATTGGCGGTAGTTTGGGAGCACGTACCATTAACGAAAGCATCTTAAAAGACCTAGAACTTTTGTACATGGTGCATCAAAACGACTTGCAGGTTATTTGGCAAACCGGTAAATTCTATATCGAAGACATCAAAAAGAAAACCAGTGCATTACCTATTAAAAACATGGTAATCACCGACTTTATTGCACGCATGGATCTAGCTTACAGCATTGCCGATTTGGTGATTTCGCGTGCAGGAGCCAGCTCTATTTCAGAGTTAAGTTTGCTTAGAAAACCTTGTTTATTAGTGCCTTCGCCAAACGTTTCAGAAGACCACCAAACCAAAAATGCCCTTGCATTGGTAGAACGCAAAGCAGCCGTTATGGTATCGGACAAAGAAGCGCCTCAACAATTGCTCAATAAAACCATCGAATTGATTCAAAACAAAGAGCAATTGGCCGAGTTAAGCGAAAACATTGCCTATTTTGCCCGTCCTTACGCAGCAAACAGCATTGCCAACGAGGTGTTCCAACTAATTGATTTGCCTACCATCGATGTAAAAGAAAATACATCGGCAGAAATTCAAAGCGAAGAGCAAGCCGAGAAAGAAGTAGTAGAAACGAACGTCGCAACGACCCGATCGGAGATACAAGAAAATAGCAGTAAAAAAATGCGCCAATACTACTTTTTGGGGATTGGAGGCATTGGAATGAGTGCCATTGCCCGCTATTTTCACCAAAAAGGACACTTGGTTGGGGGTTACGACCTTACTCGCACTCCCCTAACTCAAGCATTGGAAGAAGAAGGCATTAAAATTCATTACGATGATAACATCAGCCTGATTCCCGTTCGTTTTATGGACATAGAGAATACGGTGGTTATCTATACTCCCGCTATTCCTGCCAACCACAGCGAGTTGGAATTCTTCCAAAAAGGACATTTTACCTTGCTAAAACGTTCCGAAATATTGGGCGAACTTACGCTGGGTCAAAATGCACTTTGTGTAGCAGGAACACACGGAAAAACCACCACCTCAACGCTTTTAGCACACCTGCTCAACCAACGAGCACAAAAGGTCAACGCGTTTTTGGGTGGCATTGCTAAAAACTACGATACCAACTTGCTAACCAGCAAACAAAGCAACGATGTGGTAGTTGAAGCCGACGAATACGACCGTTCGTTCTTACGACTTACCCCAAAAATGGCCATTATTACCGCTACCGATGCCGACCATTTGGATATTTATGGTAGCCACGAAGAATTGTTAAAAGGATTTGCCGATTTTACCTCGCTCATCAAGCCAGGCGGCACTTTGGTGATAAAAAAAGGACTTGAACTGGTTCCCAACACCAACCCAGAAGTAACTGTATATCAGTACTCTTCGACCGAACAGGCCGATTTTTATGCCGAAAACATTGTTACCCAAGACGGCAGACTTTTCTTTGACTTTGTATCGCCCAAAGGACGTATCGACCAAGTGGAATTAGGCGTTCCTGTTCTAATCAACGTAGAAAATGCCGTGGCAGCCATGGCCATCGCACAACTAAACGGTGCTACCGACGAACAATTGCGCAAAGGTGTTTCATCGTTCAAGGGCAACAAACGCCGTTTTGATATTCAAGTAAAAAACGAACGTTGCATCTACATTGACGACTACGCTCACCACCCAGCCGAAATTGAGGCCTGCGTTAGCTCTATTCGTCATTTGTATCCCGATAAAAAGATATGCGGTGTATTTCAACCTCACTTGTACACCCGTACCCGCGATTTTGCACGTGAGTTTGCTCAAAGCCTATCGCAATTGGACGATATTATCCTGCTAGACATCTACCCTGCACGCGAATTGCCCATCAAGGGAGTGAATGCAGAACTTATCGCCAAATACATTAAACACAAAAACAAAACCATTTGCAGCCCCAAAGAAGCATTGGTAGAAGAGCTAAAAAATCATACCTTTGACGTATTGATTACCATTGGAGCTGGAAACATAGACCAAGAAGTACCCAAAGTTGCGCAATACCTATCGTCACTTAGCTAATGAACCCTAAAGTAAAACATATACTTTCGCTCATAGCAGTTATCACTAGCATAACCTGCTTGTTGGGGTACTGTATCTTTGCGTTGATTTACTTTCACAAACCCGACCAGAAAGTACAATGCAAAAGCGTCAGTGTATGCGTTATGGACAGCACCGAGCATGGTTTTGTAAACGCTGCCATGATATACGATCACCTTGCCAAGCAAAAGCTAAGTCCTATAGGCGGCATGATAGGCATTGAAGAGTCACATCGCATCGAAAAAAGCATTGCTAAACTTAGCCCCATTAAGGTAGTACATTGTTACATGGGTTACAACGGCAATTTTCACATCAATTTGTACCAACGATGCCCTATTTATCGTGTATTACCATCCGAAGGAGTTAGTTATTACATCGATAACGACCGACGCACCATGCCCATTTCGCACCTATTTACAGCATACACCCCCATCGTAACGGGTAAAATTACCCCCGACGAAGCCAAAGGCGAGTTATATGACTTTATGGTGTACCTACTATCGGACGATGATTGGAACGCGCTTTTTACGGAGGTTCATATAGACGAAAAGCATAACATTCGCCTAACCAGCAGACAAGGTATTAAATACATTGAATTGGGTAAACTCAACAACTATGCAAACAAGATGGAGAAATTGCGTGCATGGTACCAACAATACCCCCACAAAAACGATGCCTCTGTCTATAAAAAGATTACCATTACATACGACGAACTTATATTCTGTACAAAAATAAACAATCATGAGTAAGCCAACCTACATAGCAGCCATAGACATTGGCACTCAAAGTATCATTGGTGCCATTGCCGAAAAGTTACCCAACAAAACCATACAAATTAAGGCGATAGAAGAAGCCAAAACTCGCCCAAATGCTGTGGTAGAGGGCCGCGTTAAGGACATAAACAGCGTTCTATACGAAATTAAAACCATCTGCAAGAAGCTAACCAACCAAACCAATATACCCATTAACAAACTGTACCTATTCAGCAGTTGGCTCACCAAAGAAAACAATTACAAAGAATGGGAAGTGTTGTTTGCCAACGTCAATGGCAAACACAAAGAGTCGTTGACTTTTTTATCGGTACCTAACCTGCTTACCAGCAAAGCCGATTTATTCCTTACCCCTGCCGAACAAAACAATGGTTGCTTGTTTATCGACATGGGAGCTGGCAGCACCAGTTACATCCTACGTGCCAAAGGCCAAGAAGACATGAAAGGAATCATCAACATAGGTGGCTACCTAATCAGTAACGATTTAACATACAAAGGGTTACAATTTGAATATGCAGAAAAACTGAAAAAAAGACTGGGCGATGCACAACCTAAAAAATTGGAATTCCCCAATAAATACATCAGCCTAAAACCCGATGGTCCTTTTGACATCAACCAAAGCATCAGTTTATTGGAATTATCTACCATGATAGAAGAGCGCGTAGACGATACGGCGCGTAGAATTCTATCCAAATTGATGAAAAACGGTATGCTCAAATCGGAAGGATGCAAGATTGTTTTGTCGGGCGGTGCCTGCTTGCTAAAACATTTACCCGATTGGTATGCCGATAAAACCCGTTTAGAAGTACGCATAGCCGATGCCATCAACATCATTGACAATGACGAGTTATCGCAATCGTGCAACAAACCCCGCTATCATACACTTTTAAGCCTACTATTGCAAGGCAGCGAAGATTGCAGAGCGCCCAAAAGCACATCGTGGAATCCTTTTAAATTACCCACCAAAGGCGGTATTAACTCGGCACTTGACAAAGCCATCGAAACCTTATTTTAACCTTACAATCAACCAATTATATGGAAAATAATTTTGCCAACCAAGACCCCATTTTATTCAACGAACGAAACGTTTCCAACACGTTTATCAAAGTGATAGGTGCTGGAGGGGGCGGCAGTAATGCCGTAAACCGTATGTACAACTTAGGAATTAGCAACGTTACCTACGCTATTTTTAATACAGACGTACAAGATTTAACCAAATCGCCCGTACCCGTTAAGGTACAAATTGGCGATGCGCAAACCCATGGTTTGGGCGCAGGTGGCAATCCTGAGGTTGGCGAACTATCGGCCGAAGAAGATATCGACAAAATTAGAACCATCCTATCGGACAATACCCGCATGGTGTTTATCAATGCTGGTATGGGAGGTGGTACAGGTACCGGCGCTGCCCCTGTGATTGCACGTGTTGCCAAAGAAATGAACATCCTTACCATTGGTATTGTTACCATTCCTTTTGAATTTGAAGGCAAACGCAAGTTTGAAAAAGCTAAATTAGGCTTGGAAAAGATGCGTAAGAATGTAGATGCGCTGTTGGTAATTGACAACCGTCAGTTGGTAAAAATTTACACCGACTACCGTTTGGACAATGCCTTTGCCAAGGCAGACGAAATTTTGAGCGAAGCCATCAAGAGCATTGCCGATATGACCAATACCACAGGTTACATCAACGTCGACTTTGCCGACGTATCCACCATTATGCGCGATTGCGGCGTTGCCATCATGAACACCGGCTACGCATCGGGCGAAAACAGGGTAACCACAGCCATCAAAGAGGCGCTTAACTCTCCTCTACTACACGATAACGACATCCGAGGAGCCGAAAGAGTATTGCTATACACCAAAACATCGCACGAAAATCAAATTACCCCAGGCGAAACCAACGAAATTACCAACTTTATCAATGCCATTGGATCGGATATCGAATTTATTTGGGGTGCCTATTACGATGACGACTTAGAAGACGACATCAGTGTAACCATCATCGCTAC
>JAGCMZ010000207.1 GCA_017646225.1 Paludibacteraceae bacterium
GCCCACAACGACAGACATTAGTGGAGTGAGGATAATATCTACGGGTGTGCGCTTCGATACCAACGAGCCAGCCTCGACACCTACTATAGAGGCGAGGTAAGCGCCCACAGGACCGCCAAACTGATAGCCAAGAGCACCTACGGCTACGGCAGAAATTGTTACCAGAGGGTCGCGCTTAAGGCCGAGAGCAATGGCCAAGCCGATAGAGCCACCAACAACGGGTGCAGATTGCAGGAGTGCCGCAATGTCGGCCAAGAAGTCCAATCCCGGAATTAGGGCTATCTGCTTGATAATAAGACCGAGAATTAGCGAGCAGAAGAGACCCATCGCCATAAAGCTGAGCGCATCGACAATATAGGTTTTGAACCATTTGCCGACTACAGATTGCTGTTTTACATTCATCGTATTTGCGGTTTTGGATAGTTTTGTAATGCGAAGTTAATATTTTTTTGGTTATTTCTACAAAATATTTTATATTTGCCTAACGAATTATTTTATTAACCAAACATTTTTAACTATGCTTTCAACTATTATTTGGCTCGTTGGTCTTATTCTTGCTATCAAGGCGGCTTTGGAGATTTGGAACCTCAATGGCGATACCTTCAAGAAGGTTGTTTTTGTTGTATTGGTACTTATCTGCAGCTGGGTTGGCTTGTTAGTATACTATCTCTTCGCCCGCAATAAGATGGCTCAGTGGGTTAAGTAACCCCGTTGAAGTTTATAAAGAAAGACGCTGAATAAAAAGTGTATTTTGTCGTTACGCTCGCCCTCAAAATCCTCATTTACGCCTAAGTAAACTGCGGTTTTTCGGGCTTCGCAAGCCTAAAACTACATCTTTTTATTCAACCTCTCAAACTAAAGGAGATGACTAATTTGTTTTTAGTCATCTCTTTTTCGTTACTCGATAGCAATCATCTTTGCCCTCTTCTCGGCATCGGTACCCGACTTCTTGGGCAGTTTGATGCGCAGAACACCGTGTTTCATCTTGGCCTCGATCTTCTCCCTATCGACACTCTCAGGCAGGTTGAAAATCTGACAGAACGAAGAGTAGGTGAACTCCCTGCGCAGGTAGTGGTGCTTTTCGTCTTTCTCGCAATCCTTATCACCGCAACACTCCTTGCCCTTATCGTCTTTTTCTGTCTCCTTGTCGAGGCAGACAACCAACTGTCCGTTAGCATTTAGCTCCACCCTAAAATAATCTTTCGACATACCGTGTGCAGCAATCTCGATTTTGAACTTCTTGTCAGTCTCGATGACATTGATTTGGTGTGTCGTGGTACGGCACGACCACAACTCAGGCCACTGGTCAGCAAACAAATCGGCAAAGACCGAAGGCATACGATTGTACTTCTTTTGAGGTAACATAATTAGTTATTTTATAGGTTTACGCCTACCAACAAGCAAACAACGAGCCACAAACCTATGCAAAGTAGATGATTTTCGGTGATTTTCTTTAGAAAAGTTTTGCAGATTGGGAAAATGTCCGTATATTTGCGCGCTTAAAAACCCGAATTGGGTTATGCGTATTATTATTAACCAATAAATTTTATAGCAAAATGGCTGTTAAAATTCGTTTGGCTCGTCATGGTAAGAAGGGTTATGCTTTCTACCACATCGTAGCCGCAGATAGCAGAGCGCCACGTGATGGTAAGTTCATCGAGAAGTTGGGTACTTATAACCCCAACACGAATCCTGCTACAATCGATTTGAAGTTCGACCGAGCTTTGGATTGGTTACTTAAGGGC
>JAGCMZ010000208.1 GCA_017646225.1 Paludibacteraceae bacterium
AACCTATTTTTTTCTATCTGCAGTAAAAGGATTAACGTACTATCAGAATCTTGGCAGCTACACTTCGATGATTATCTGAATTAGCATTCGACACGAGTACAAAATAAACACCTCCTGTTACCATTTGTCCCGACTTATTTCGTCCATCCCAAGCAATAGATCCACCGTTGGATTTACCTTCAAATACCACATTGGCAGAAGCATCGGTTATCCAAACCTTAGAATCTTGCTCCAATCCTGCAACGGTAATGTAACCACCATATTCTGGACGTACTGGATTAGGGAATGCATAAATGGTTTCTTGCGTCGCTTCGCCCATGGATTCCATGGCATCGTTTCGATACGAGAACAAACCATCGGGAGTCACAAAATATACCTCTCCGGTTTGCTCGTCTATTTCTATATCCAATACCTCGTTAGACGACAATGGACTGTTTTCGGTATTGAAATGCAACAACGTTTCTTTTCCGTCGGCCGATAGCAAATAAACACCAGCATTGGCTGTACCCAACCACTTTCTATTACCTGCATCTACCTGTACCGACATAATGGCCACACCATCTAACAAATAATCGGCCAGACCGCTGCCATCCTCTCGGGCAATTTTAACCCTTGTACAGCGATAATCGGGATCAAAAACTTTGTTGACATTGGTAAATACAATGGGGCCTAAATCGGTTCCCACCCAAACATTACCATCGGTACCTTCGTCAATATCGTACACATAGGTGGGATATAAAATAGTTCCGTCTTTATCAACCAACGATCCCGATCCAAAGAAACGATAATCATCGTCGGTTATATCACCCAAAGTACCCTTGTCTGAAAAAACAAAAACACCGGGTTTGTAGCGCAAATCGACGCACCATTTATGCTTAGAAGTAATCAGCATACGACGCAACGTAGGACAACCTTTTAGCGGCTCGTAGGGCAATTTAAATTTCTCTCCCTGTGGGGTTAACACATTGACACTCGAATAGGAGTTCAAGAACCACAAGTTACCTTTTTTATCGTAAGCTAATCCATCAAGACGTACATAATGATCGTCGCCCGTAATGGCCGATGTTACCCATCCATTGCTATTGGTTTCATTGTACATTTGGGTAATTACCCCATCGGTTACCTCAAACAAACCTTCTCCAAAAGAAGTAAAGTAAAAATGTTCCAAATTAGCAGGATCGATGGCAATAGACGTTACGTCGCGAAGGTTTTCTACCCAGTTATCAGCCTGAAGAGTTTGTGAAGAATAGGTGTGCCAATTATTTCCTTCGTACCTAGAAATAATACAAGGATTGCCAAAACGGTCTATCCAATAACCACCAGGGGCTACCATTAGACGCCCCTGCTCTATGGTTAGTTCTTTCATGGTACTGGAACGCAAATAAGAGGGACGTCGTACAATCATCTCGTTGGCAAGGGTGTCCATGCATGCCAAACCATAATCGGTATAGGCATACCACAAGTTAGCGGCATCAAAGGCAGCATGCAGGGCTATAACGTTGTACGATTTCTCCAATTCCAACTGATTATTATAAACAAGTACACCCTGATTACCTGCACTCAATAGCACACGTCCTTCTGATACATTCACGCTGGTCTTACCTACCTCTCCTTCGTGCAAGGGCAACCATTGTGCCTGATTATAATGATAGACTTTCGTTTTTTCTTGTACCGTCAGCAGTCCACTTGCTGTTGTAAACAAACCTTCAAAAGCACCGCCTAAAGGCAATGAGATAGGATGCTCTTGCCACGCATTGTAATCTAACAAGTTAGGGGTAGTTTTTGGGGCACGATAAATTACTTCAGTAGATAAGGCGTAAAAGTAACTATCATCTGCTGTAAAACCATAAACAGGCACTTTTTGCGCATCGGGTCCTATGATGTAGGTATCCTTTACTTCCTTCTTTTCCAAATCTAATACCAACACTCCAAAACCGCAAGCCAAGTAGGCGTATTTGCCTTCGTTATAGATTTGGTAGATAGTTTTATCGACCGACCAGTTTTTTTGCAATAAATCGGGGATATTGTACACGGAACCATCGAGTGATACAAGATCTATGTTGGCATTGCTATAAGCACATACCAACACCTCGGCTTGCTCGTTGTACGCTAAATCAGCTACTTTATTATCGCTCCAGCCTTCAATCTTGGTATAGGTTTCTACAGCCTTGCTTTGTTTTTGCATAGAATACACGTGTCCATCGGCAATAGCAAATACTTTATTGGGGGTTACCACTACTTTCGAGGTATTGTTATACGACAAATGCGCATACCACTGCCCCACTTGCGTAACGGCAGCCACCGATAGCGTTAACAAGCAACTGAATAAGAGAATAACTATTTTTTTCATGAATTGAGAAAATCTACTAGCTTTTGTATGGCTCTACCACGATGACTCATGCTATTTTTTACTTCCATAGATAATTCGGCAAACGTTTCAGTGTATCCTTCTGGAACAAAAATAGGGTCATAACCAAATCCTGCGGCTCCGGTTGGAGTCTCGATGATTTTTCCCTCTACCTTTCCTTCAAATAGGTGTTGGTTGCCCATGGCATCGATATAAGCTATAACCGTTCTAAACTGTGCTTTTCGATTGCCTATGCCTTGTAATTTTTTCAAAACCAATTGCATATTGGCAAGGCTATCCTTCTGCGGACCTGCATAGCGGGCAGAAAAAACACCCGGTTCTCCATTGAGCGCTTCAATTTCTAACCCTGTATCGTCGGCAAAGCAGGCACATGCGCACTTCTCAAACACGTATTGCGCCTTTTGCAGGGCATTCTCGTGCAAGGTTAAGGCAGTTTCGGGAATATCTTCGGTAATACCAACCTCTTTTAGACAAGAAAGTGCAAAGTCCTTTCCTAACAGACCCTGCACTTCCTCTAGTTTATGTTGGTTTCCCGTAGCAAAAACGAGAGAACGTTTCATAAAAATTAAAATGCGTCGATGATTTCTTTGAAATCAGCAGCTTTCAATGATGCACCACCAATCAAACCACCGTCTACATTTGGTTTAGAGAACAATTCTTTAGCGTTGCTACCTTTGCAGCTACCACCGTAAAGAATAGTTGTATTTTCTGCTACTTCGTTGCCGTATTTTTCAGCAATCAAGCTACGAATGTAAGCGTGAATTTCTTCTGCTTGATCTGAAGTTGCGGTCAAACCAGTACCAATAGCCCATACAGGTTCGTAAGCCAACACTACTTTTCCAAATTCTTCGGCAGATAGGTTGAATACAGAGCCTTCTAGTTGTGCTTTTACAACTTCGTTTTGTTTGTTAGCTTCGCGCTCTTCTTTCAACTCGCCAATGCAGAAGATTGGTTTCAAGTTGTTAGCCAATGCCAACAAAGTTTTTTCTTTCAAAATTTCGTAGGTTTCACCGTAGTACATTCTACGTTCTGAGTGACCTAAGATGCAATATTCAGCACCAGTAGAAGCTACCATTTCAGCAGATACTTCGCCAGTGTAAGCACCAGAAGCTTTGTCTGCACAGTTTTCTGCAGAAACTTTGATAACGCTGTCTTTTACCAACTCAGATACAGTAGCCAAGTGGATGAAAGGAGTACCAATAATTACTTCGCAGTTAGGGGTTTGACCAGCCAAAAGTTCTTTCAAATCGTTAGCCAAAGCCACGCCTTCTTGCAAGGTTTTGTTCATTTTCCAGTTACCTGCAACAATGTTTTTTCTCATAATGTTTTTGTTTAATGTATTAATTGATAAATCTCTGAAATTTCGGGTAATGCATTGTGATGCCATTTTTCTACTACCGTACCTTGTTTCAAAAGCACCAAACCAGGATTGGCTCGTACAATGGTTTTAAGGGTAATATCGTCTGTTGCACCAAAAGGAACCTCCAATTGGTGTTTTTCTTTGAAATCTTGTACCACTTCATCGTAAGAAGATGTTAACCAATAACAGGGGACACCCTTGCTTGTTAATGCGTCTATAATTGCTTTTACGTCAGCAACTGCATCCTCATCTGCTTTCTCTAATTTATGACTAACTACCATTAAAGTATAGCCGGGTGTTTCTAATACAACATCGGTAATATCTCCATCTTCCGTCATAATAGAGAAATCATGAATAGGGGGAACATATCCTTGCTTCACTAGTATCGATTTTTGACTTACAAAAACCCAGGTGCTATCATCGGCAGGATAGTTCTCTAACGAGAATTCTTTTTCAACACCATCCTTTGCATAAACAAAGGTGGTTTCATATTCATCCATAGGGGCATCTTCTGGAATAAGCATGCCTTCTGTTATGTTATTGCCCACTTTGTAAGGACGGAAATCGATAAAAGGCAAACGCACATAACCCATAGTACAAATAACCAACGAAATCAAAGCTGCGATGCCTATAAACAACCAACTTCCCCACTCGCTTAACCAAGGATGCGAATATTTCTGTGTATACAAAATAATAACTAGCAATACACACAATACTACGTTCTTATAAAACGTTTCCCAATTAGTCAAGACAACTGCATCGCCAAAACAACCGCAATCGGAAACGGGGTTTTCTATGGCCAAGTACAAGGTAAGAGGGGTCATTACAAGCATGAACAAAGCAGCTAGAATAGACGCCCATTTTAGTTTTACGTTAAAGAAAATAGAGAAACCGATACAAAACTCTGCTGTAATAAGCAAAAAGGCAAGCACTACCGACAACACATCAACGGTAGGAATACCGAATGCCTCAAAATAATCCGTTACTTTGTATGCAGTTCCTAGCGGGTCGACTGCCTTTACAAAACCCGAGAACAAAAAGGTTGCACCGAATAAAAGTCTGGAAATTAACAGCAGTATTTTGGGAGTTTGTTTCATGCCGCCTCAAATTCCATTTTAATCAAACCAAACACGGCATAGTTAACCATATCGAAATAGTTCGCATCGATGCCTTCCGAAATTAACGTAGCACCGTTGTTGTCTTCAATTTGTTTGGTTCTATTGAGTTTCATTAAAATCAAATCGGTGTATGAACTGATGCGCATAGAACGCCATGCTTCGTCATAATCATGGTTCTTCGCCATCATCAATTCTTTGGCTTGCGCTGCATACTTATCGTACAACTCAAGTCCTTGCTCTGCCGTAATATCTTCTGTATCTGCACAGCCCAACTCCAATTGAATAAGACCAATAATGCCGTAGTTAACAATGGCAATAAATTCGGGTTTAATGCCTTCGTTTACCATGGTTGTGCCTTTAATTTCGATGCTTCTGATGCGATTTGCCTTGATAAACAATTGGTCGGTTACCGACTGAGGACGCATAATGCGCCACGCTGCACCGTAATCGGTTAACTTCTTAGCATAAATATCGCGACATAAGGCGATTACTGCATCAAATTGTTGGTCTGTATTTTGCATAACGTATAGTAATAAGATGCCACAAAGATAGTGAAATTATTCTTTATACCAACTGGCATACATGGCATAATTATGCGCAATGCGTTGGTTAATCTCTTTGGATTGTTGAGGATCTACTTTTTTTACAAATTTAGCTGGTACACCTGCCCAAATGGTATTGGGTTCGATAATGGTATTTGACAACACCAATGCTCCTGCCGCTACAATGGCTCCTTCGCCCACAACAGCCCCATCAAGTACCGTAGCGCCCATGCCAATAAGTGCGTAGTCTTTTACCGTTGCACCGTGAATGGTTACATTATGGCCAACAGAAACATAATCACCTATCTCAATAACCGATTTTTGATACAAAGTATGCAAAACGGCACCATCCTGAATATTTACATGATTGCCAATGCGGATGGAGTTTACATCGCCCCTTAACACAGCATTAAACCAAATGCTACAACCCTGGCCCATTACTACATCGCCCACAATGGTAGCATTTTCTGCCAGATAACAATTTTCGCCAATTTGTGGATCAAAGCCACGTACCGATTTAATTAAAGCCATAGATAGTATGTTTAGTCGTTTATTCAATGCTTTGCATTTCATGAAATTTCTCGTGACTCGGCATAGTTAAGCAAGCTTTCCTCTGCTCTCGCTACTCGAAATTTTAGTCGTTTAGTCGATTATTTAAGTTCGTGTTTTGCTATCAACTCCAAGGTTGGTATGTCTATTTTCTTGGCAAAGATGGAATGATCTGCATCCATAACGTACATCATAGGTGTGGTAGACGTATCGTACCAATACCAATAATTTGACACACGTTTCGGATCCCAAACATTTACCAACGCACTCATATCATGTTTAGTTACAAACTGTTGCCACTCCTCTTTATCTTCGAGCATGTACACTGCCACTATTTTGATACGAGGATCGTCTTTGTACTTTTTAGCAAATTCTGCCAACACGGGTGTAGTTTTTCGGCAATGACCACAACTGGGTTCGTAAAAATACAAGACCGTTATTTGCGAACCACCCATGTCGTACAAAGATTTATACATGCCATTCGCATCGGAAAGATAGATATTATGTGCTTTCATGCCCACCAACGAGCGTTCTATCTTGTTGATTTCATTGGTTATATTAGCCAGCAAGGTAGAATCTGCCCAAGTAGCCTCGCCCGATAGATAATATCGCTTACCTACCTCTACCAACAAGTTATCCATACCCATAATTTTGCTCTTAACCGAATAGTTGAGCACATGACTGGCCATAATTTGGAAGGTTGTGTCATTTCCTTTACTGCGTTCAATCATTTGCAAAGCACTAGGAATAATAGAATCGTTGATTTGCAACAGCACTTTATCTAGATAGGTAGTAAGGGTATTGTTGATATAAGGTGTACGATAGGTACGCACATCCGACAACGCCAAATTATCCAAGTAGTGATTTTTGTAAAACAGGTAGCGATGCATGGCCTTGCACGAATCTACATTGGCACAATTATCGGTATTGGTCCATTCGGGCAACTCGGGCACCATCAATCCTTTGATAAACAACCCCAACATACCATTAGGATAGGTATTTATCAATTCATTTTGCTTCGCTCTTACCGATTCAGACAACGATGCCATTTGTTCGCTCAATGCTTTCTTATCGTCTTCGCTAGCTTCTTTGTATTGCTCTTGCAATTTATTTAATTCCGCTTGTTTAGCGGCTAAAAACTTGGTATAATTGGCAAAATCAACTGACTGACTAGCTCCCTCTAATACCATATTTTGTGCCATCTGCATGGTATCCAACTGAACCGAGAAAGTTTGGTCGTCACCAATCAACAAATCGGCATATTTACCACTTTTTAGGTACAACACGTACATGCCTTCTGGCAATTTCTTTTCGGCTGTAAAAACGCCGTTGCCTTTTTTGTCCAACTGCAACGAATCCTGCACATACAATTTACCCATGTAATAATTGCCCAAAAAGATTTTGTCCAGCTTTAAATCGGGTGCTTTAATCTTTATGGCATAATCGTTTGTTGCCCTTGCTGCCCACAAAGGCAATACACAAAATAGCAAAAGTGCTATACACCAATTTCTATATTTCATAAGCATATTTTTTAAACCATGATATTTCATCGGAGGTTAAATAAGGCAGACAAACTACCTCTACCCTACGATGATACTCATTTATCCAATCTATTTCGGTTTGCGTTAATAAACTTTTATCAATAGCACTGCATTGCAAAGGAATATACGTCAGTGTTTCAAAAAATAATTCGCCATTTGTATCCTTTTGCACTGCCAACATATTTTCGATACGAACCCCAAATTGTCCTGCTAAATAACAACCAGGTTCATCCGATAAGACCATACCTTCCTTTAAAGGTTTAACGGATTTAGGACTTAGACGTGTCCCCTCTTCGTGAACATTCAACACAATTCCTACCCCATGCCCAGTTCCGTGTCCGTAATCAAAGCCATGATTGCG
>JAGCMZ010000209.1 GCA_017646225.1 Paludibacteraceae bacterium
CACCGTACGATTTGTAGTACACACCAAAGTTAGCATTAGGCAAAAAACCATCTGTGTTGTTAAAGGCGTTGTCTTGCATAGCAGCGCCATTATCGGCTTCAAACAAATCGGGGTTGAGGTAGAAATAAGCAAATTTAAACGATACACCAAACGATAGTTGACGGTCGTACGATACCTTTTTAGAGTATCGTCTGCCTTTGGAAAGTGGAATGTGGTAAGCAAAGGTAGCTTGTCCACCGGCTTTGTTGGTATAACCGTTGCGGTCGTGATAAATATAGGCACCGATACCTATATTTTTCCATACGCGTGTTTTGAACGATAGCAATTGTGTCATGGGGAAATTATCCATGCCAGCCCATTGCATTTTGTTACTCACCATCAAGTGAGAGCAAGGTTCTGCACCTGCCAATGCAGGGTTCACCAAGTAATAGTTAAAATGATACTGATTGTAAATTAGCTCTTCTTGCGCAGTTGCTTTTCCTGCGGCTAACAAAGCTAACAAAAGTATGCACACGTATTTTTTCATGTCGTAAAGATAGTATTTAGTTTTGGTTATTTACAAATTTTATACAAGCGATGCTTCAAAATTAACGTTTCAAGGTAAAGTGACCCGAGTATTGTTTTCTAATTTCTTCTACGGTAATTAGGTACCAATAGTCGTCGCTAGGCATTTGGTGGCCGTTGTACATACCGTCCCATTTGAAGATGTCGCTACCGCTGTTGCCTTCTTTGCTAAACGAACCTGTGCGGTGCTCGTATAAACGACGTCCATAGCGGTCGTAAATTTCTACAATCCAAGAGGTGTAGGCATCCAAACCATCAATGGTCCAATAGTTGTTTTCAGGATCGCCCTCGTCGTTAGGTGTAAAGAATTTTTTAGGTACAACAGGAATAGGACTCACCTCAAATACTTGGCTGTTTTCGCAGCCGTATTCGTTGGTAATGTACAAGCGGTGGTAGCCGATAGGAACATTGCTAATCACTACGGGCGAGTTTTCGTATATGTTATCAATATCGTCCACACGGAAAGTTGGCCATTCTGTATCGTTGTCGGCTACAGCCGTAATTTGGCGAACACCCGTTTCTTCTATCGATACAATTTCAGGTAAAGGATATACATGTACCGTTGTCGTTAATTTAGCAGAGCATGTTCTTGCTTCGCTTTCTACTATAATGGTGTATGTGGTTGTTTCACTTGGCGATGCATCAGCTTCTTTTTCTGTGTTCGAACTCAAGCCATTGTTAGGAGTCCATGTATATTTGTAATTACCGCTCGCATCTACCGCTAAATGTACAGGATCGCCGCCCTTGCACATTTCAGGATCTTGCTCTATGCTAGCCTCAATACCTTCTTCTACAAAAATATCAATGGTTTTACTTGCAGTACAAATAGCTGTAACTTCTGCTTTGTAAGTAAGCGATCCTGCTTGTGAAGGAACTACTTCCATTGAGTAGATGGTGTTGCTTCCTTGTGCAGACTCGGTTGTTGTGCCCAATACATCTGCTCCATTCAAGGTCCATTTTTCGGTAGCGTTTTGTGCCAGATCAGATGCCATGGTTATCATAAGAACTGTAGTATCGTTTTGGCAAATGGTAGTTTCGCTAGCGCTTACACTAAATTGTGGTTCGCCTGCTACTATGTAGTCAGTAATCTTTTCCGATTTAACTGTTTCGCAAACACCATTGGTTACTTCAAGTTGGAATGTGTATTTTCCAGCTCTTTCAAACACGTGTTCTTTAAGACCAGAAGCACTGGTTGTTTCAAAGTCTGTATAGGCATCCGGCGCACTGGTACCATTGCTATAGGTAGCTTTCCATTCAAAGGTAGAACCATCAGGGATAATCACCGATGGATTGCTATAGTCAATTTGTACGGTACTGCTATCGCCGTGGCAAATGTTGTATCTAGTAATGTTCAATGCAACTTCGGGTTTTTTGTCTACGTTGATGGTAATTTCGCCAGTTCCAAAACAAAGCCCTTGAACTTCAACGCTATAGATGGTTTTATCTGCCAAACCGTCAGGGTCTGCATATACATTTCCACTTACATTCTCTACAAGTTCCCCATTTTTATACCATGTATGTGTTTCGGTGTTGGGGCGATTTGAGGTTATGGTTACTTTAGTGCCTTCACAAACAACGTTAGAGTTGTCAGGAGTATTGGATGTCAAAGTAACATCTAAGGAGCTACCAATGGTAACCGTATGCTGTTTCTCTGTACCGCAGAAATCGGGATCGCCAAAGGTAACGGTATAGGTTACTTCCGATGTAGCAGTACCATGCGATGTATCATCAGTAAAGGTGTAAGATGTACCACTAAAGTTAGTCTCGGTTTTTAAAACGGTATTACCTTTTTTAATAACCAAGTCGCCAGTACCACTCATGTTGGTAAGGTTAAGAGTTACCTCAGGTGCGGCAGCACATACCTCTGTTGTTCCAGAAAGACTAAAGTTAGTATCATCGTAAATATTATACATTACAAAGTCTATCGTATTGGCACATGTTGAAGCAGATTCACCAGTTAAGCGCATTCTAAATTCTGATGGTGCGTTCTCATCAATTGGAATGTTAACGTATTTATCTGTTTCACTGTCACTTGGTTCTTGACCCCAAGGTACGGATTTACTTGTTCCTAGGTCTTGTAGTACATTGCCGTTTTCGTCTATA
>JAGCMZ010000210.1 GCA_017646225.1 Paludibacteraceae bacterium
CAACTAGAAAACAATGTGATTGATGCTACCGATTTGTTGCGTAAAATAACCGATGAAACTACAGCGAAACTAAATCAAAGCACGCACGAAATAGAATTATTACAAGCCGTTTATCGATTAAAAAACACATTAAACCAATAAAATATGAAAAAGATAATGTATATAGCTTTGGCCATGTTGGCCGTGTCTTGTGGAAAAGGGGCTGAATTTGATGCACAAGGAACTTTTGAAGCTACAGAAGTGGTGGTATCGTCCGAGGCATCGGGCAAAATTATGCGATTGGATGCAGAGGAAGGTACACAAGTGCTTCTTAACGAGGTGGTAGGAGAAATAGATAGTTTGCAATTGGATTTGCAACGCAAACAATTGATTGCTCAACGAAGTGCGCTGTTGGGATCGCGTCCTGATGTGCAAAAGCAAGTGGCTACTATAAAAGAACAAATTGCCAAGCAAAAAGCAGAATTGGTGCGTTTCGCCAATATGCTTAAAGATGGGGCCACTACCCAAAAGCAATACGACGATATGGAAGCTCACTTGCGTGTGCTAGAAAGCCAATTGGATGCCACTTTATCTACCTTGACTAAAAATACGGTTACCATAAACAACAATTCTGCTGCATTGGAAGCACAGATTTTGGCATTGGAAGACCGCATTGCAAAATGCCGTGTGGTGTCGCCTGTAGGTGGAACCGTTTTGGTAAAATACGCTGAGGTGGGAGAGTTGGCAACCGTGGGAAAACCATTATTTAAGGTGGCCGATTTAAATAAAATGTACTTGCGTGCTTATTTTACATCGGAACAACTAAGTAAGGTTAAATTAGGTGATACGGTAAAGGTAATAGCCAATTTTGGAGCCGAAGAACGTTTTGAGTACGATGGAACCATTACTTGGATAGCGTCGGAAAGTGAATTTACCCCAAAAAACATTCAAACCAACGATTCTAGGGCCAATTTGGTGTATGCGGTAAAAATTGCTGTAAAAAACGACGGCAAACTAAAAATTGGTTTGGCTGGCGAAGTGATTTTATAATATGAATGCCATAGAAATAAAAAATATATCAAAAAGTTACGGCGAGTTGAAGGCTTTGGACAACGTGTCGTTTGAGCTGAAAAAGGGCGAGTTGTTTGGCCTGATTGGGCCCGATGGTGCTGGAAAGACTACGCTTTTTAGACTGCTTACCACTTTGATAAATCCCGATGCTGGTAGTGCTACTGTTGATGGACTGGATATAATGAAGGACTATCGTGAGATACGTACCAGAGTGGGGTATATGCCAGGTAGATTTTCGCTTTATCCCGATTTGTCGGTGGAAGAAAATTTGCAATTTTTTGCTGCAATTTTCGGGGTAACTGTGGAGCAATCTTATCATTTGGTTGCGCCAATTTATAAGCAGATTGAACCTTTTAAAACACGTCGCGCTGGCAAACTTTCGGGCGGTATGAAGCAAAAACTGGCTCTCTCTTGCGCTCTTATTCACTGTCCAAGTGTGTTGTTTTTAGACGAACCAACCACTGGTGTGGATGCCGTGTCGCGTAGTGAGTTTTGGGATATGTTGAGCGACCTTAAAAAACAAGGCATTACTATTTTGGTGTCTACGCCTTATATGGATGAGGCTTCGCGTTGCGATAGGATTGCACTTATGAATGAGGGGGTTATATTGGGTATTGATACGCCGGAGAATATGGTAAAGGCTTTTGATTCACCGCTTTATGGAGTGAAAGCAAAAAATATGTTTGCTTTGCTAGAGGTGGCACGCAAGCAATCTGGAGTGCTAAATTGTTATCCATTTGGTGAGATGCACCACTTGGTGGCAGATGC
>JAGCMZ010000211.1 GCA_017646225.1 Paludibacteraceae bacterium
ATGCGATATCGCCAACTGTTTTTGGTATTAGAAGGAACGTTGATACGTTCGTCGTTGGGGTTTTCGCGGCGCATACCGTCAGAAATGCTAAACAAGTCTTGAATTTGGAAGATTGCCCACATAGCTGGTGAATATAGGTGTTGTACCAAAATATCGCGGCAAACCCACCATTCAGCAAAGTAAGGAGCTTGTCCCCAGTGACCTAGTTGTTGGTTGTAGAAACGTTGGGTTACATCGGGTTTTTCTTCCCACCAACCACGAATGGTACTCATATCGTGTGTAGAAGGTGTTACTACCGATAGGTATTTAGCATCGGCTGGGTGGAAGAACTCGATGGTATCAATTTTGGGAGCACGTTGAATTTCAAGGCTTAAGATACCAAGCTCGTTCATTACACTGGTAACGCAATCGGCCATCATACCCAAGTCTTCGCCACAAATCATCATGTTGGTACTGCGTTTTAATGCAGGCAATTTGCGAAGTGCCGAGTATTTCCAGTGACCATCTTGACGACGATAGAAATAATCTACGTACAATTCTTCAATTTTGCGTTGAATGTGGCTATCCAAGTAACGGAAAGTGGTAAGCACTTGCATGCCGTAGCGAGGATAGAATTGAGTGCCGTTAGAACCTTTAACCTCAAAGAACAATACGTTAGAGATAAGGTCGAACAAGCCCCATTTGATCTTTTCGGAAATCATGCCTTTTTGGAACATGGCTTCCACTTTCTTTTGGGTATCGCAAATAGGTTTCAAGCGCAAAATCCAACCATCAAAGATGTCAATGCAGTTGGCTTTCACCCAAGGAGCTTCGTCGCCAAAGATTTCCCACATTACCGCATCGGTAATGAATGGCATACAGAAACGGTTGTAGTCAAAACGGATGCCTTTTTCGGCAAATTCGTTGATGTGAACAGGGATTGAAGGATTCAAGTAACCCATAATACCTTCTTCTTGTTCGTATGGGATTTGCCAAATACGGAAGAAGCCCAAAATGTGGTCTACACGGAAGGTATCAAAATAGTTACTCATTTGAGCAAAACGTTGACGCCACCATGCAAAGCCTGTTTCTTCCATTTTTTCCCAGTTATAGGTAGGAAGCTCCCAGTTTTGGCCTTTGATAGCAAACATATCAGGTGGAGCACCGGCTTGCATATCCATGTTGAACAGTTCTGGGTTCACCCAAGTGTCTACCCCATTGCGGTTTACACCAATTGGAATATCGCCTTTAACGATGATGCCGTGTTCGTGTGCATATTGGGTAGCTTCTAGCAATTGTACGTGCAAGTGGTATTGCATAAAGTAGTTAACAGCCACTTGGTCAAAGTGCGAATCAACGTATTGTTGTACTTTTTCTTGGCTGTAAACAGCGTATTCGCCCCATTGGGTATAGTCGGATGTACCAAACTCGTCGCGCATAGCGCAGAATGCCGAATAAGCCACCAACCAGTATTTGTTTTCTTCAAAGTATTTTTTGAAGTCTTCGTTGGCCAAGAATTGTTCTTTTTCTTGGTAGTAAAGTGCGTTAGCGTAAGCGTATTTATAGCCAATAACGTCCATAAATTCCATCAATGGCGATGCATTTAAGGCTTGTTGTTTGCTATAATATTCTTGCATCAATGGGTTTTCGTCCGATAGTTTGCCCATTTTTAACAAGTTCAAGAACAAGGGGTTCAAACCAAAGGCGGTAATAGCAGCATATGGCAATACGTCGGCATTGGTATGGGTACCGTTGCTATCGTTTAGCGGCAACAATTGAATCAATTTCAAGCCTACTTTAGCTGCCCAGTCTACCAATAGTTTGATATCGCCAAAGTCACCTACACCAAAGCTGTTTTGGGTACGGATACTGAACACAGGAATACCTACCCCAGCACCGTGGAAAGATTGGTTGTAGAAATTAGCAAAGCAATCGGTTACCATGGTAAGCGATTTGCCATCGCCCGTTACAGGAGCATAACGGTCTGGACCGTTTTCAAAATAACGGAATTCTTTGTCTTCTAAATCGTAGATAGCGTATTTGTAGCTAACACCTTCTTCTTTGATTTTAGAAAGGTCTACTTTTACGCTCCACCAAGGACTGTTTTCGTTGCTCAATGGCAAGCATTTAGCACCGTCCCATGCACCTAAGGCTTTTACATTGCCCACCAAGCACAAGCCTTCGCCTTTTTTCAACAAAGGAGCTTTTACACGGAAAATGTGGGTGTATTTCTTTTTAGCCGATGGTTTAACAGGAATGTAGTTATCTTTGAACAATACGTCTTGGAAAGGCGATGTCATGAACACGTTTTCGATAGCGCCAGGATTGTTCCAAGTATCGTACAAATATAAATCGTTTTGAGCGGTAGGATCTACCTTAATGGTACGGTCTGTACCCCATTCAAAGTTATCCAAACCGTTGTTGTCTTTCAACAAATAGCGGTAATTTAACTCGAAAGGTTCTGTAGCTTCTACCTCGATGGTATACGACCAGTTTTCTTTCCATTGGAAATTCATAAACAAGGCTTTAGCTGGGTCGTTGCCACCTAGTTGAGGCAAATTACCCAAAATAGACATGTTTTGTCCCCATTGGGTAAAGTACTTAATACTAAAGTGAATTTTCATGATATTGATTTTTATAATTAATGTGTTATAATTGGTTGTTTACAATTAAAAATCGCCAAAAATATCGTCCGATACAAGATTGGCACTTGCTTTGATAGAATCGGATTGTTGGGTGCAATTAAACCTACGTTGAAGTTCTTTTGGAATTTCAAAATGGGTAGAATCCGAGTAGCCCAATGTTTCGTCGGCATATACTTTTTGCATGTACAATGCCCAAATAG
>JAGCMZ010000212.1 GCA_017646225.1 Paludibacteraceae bacterium
CTGCCTCGCATAGCATCATCAAATCGTCAATATCATCGCCTGCTTCAAACAACAATCGACGAACAGCCGAATCGGTAATTTCTTCTTCTACCAACGCAATGGGACGCATGTGCAAGGTAACTATTTTTTGTACGTAACGCATTTGCTCGCCCATGGGCAATTTTAATCGCTTAAAGATATGCGTTAACATGCGTTCGCCAATGTAGTTGTGATTGTGGAAAGTCCAACCAATTTTTATATCGAATCGTTTGGTAGCAGGTTTACCCACATCGTGGAATAGGGCAGCCCAACGCAACCAAATATTATCGGTTTTGCTAGCCAATTTATCCAACACCTCTAGGGTATGGTAAAATACATCTTTATGGCTTTTTCCGTTGATGGTTTCAACGCCCGATAGCGCATCAATTTCGGGTAAAATAAGCGCCAATAACCCTGTTTTTTTGAGCAAACTGAACCCGATAGAAGGTTTGGGCGACTTCATAATTTTGTTCAATTCTTCTACAATACGCTCTATAGAAACAATCTTAATGCGCTCTTTGTTGGTAATAAGCGATTGGTAGGTTTTGTCTTCTATATGAAAGTGTAATTGAGTTGCGAAGCGTATGCATCGAAGCATTCGAAGTGGGTCGTCGCTAAAGGTAATATCGGGGTCTAGTGGCGTTCTTATTATTTTGTTCTCGATATCGGTAATTCCACCAAAAGGATCTAACAAAGCACCGTATCTGTCTTGGTTCAAGCAAATGGCCAAGGCGTTGATGGTAAAGTCGCGACGGTTTTGGTCGTCTTGCAGGGTACCGTCTTCTACAATGGGTTTGCGCGAACCTCTGGTATACGATTCCCTGCGAGCACCCACCAATTCTATCTCGGTATCTTTGTACTTGATTTGAGCGGTTCCAAAGTTTTTAAATACCGCCAAATTAGCTTGTTTTCCCAAGGCTTTTTTTACTTGTTCTGCCATGGTGATGCCACTGCCTACTACAACTACATCAATATCGTTCGATGGCCTTTTTAAGAATATATCACGTACAAATCCGCCAATAACGTAACATTCCATGCCCAATTCGTCGGCACAGGTAGATAGGGTTTTGAACAACGGATTCTTTAAGTACGATTGCATATCGGTCTTTGTTAAAAAAAATATTGAACAAAGGTACTTAATTTGCTGTTAAATCACAAAAAAATATTACTTTTGTAGGTTGTTATTATATGAGAACTAGGATTGCTTTTATGCTTCTTATAATGTGTGGTTGCATAGCATGCACACCCACGGTTTCCAACAAAGCTAAAATTTTGTTGGATAAAGCAACCTCTCACTACTCAAAAGGGGAATACAACACAGCTAAGCTCTTGGTGGATAGTATTCATACCCAATTTCCACGCAACATAGAAGAACGTAAAAAGGCTCGTATTCTGATGTTTAACATCGAATACCAAGAAACGGCACGCAATTTGCTATACCTAGATAGCATCATGCCTTTGGTGCAACAACAATGGGATAGCATGGCGGTAGATTATATTTTGCTGGACACGGCATACGTAGAAAAAAAGACCTACCAACACAACGTATTCCAAAAACAAACGCCCAGCACTACCTTAATATGCGAGGTGATGGAAACGGGAGATATTAACCTTATCAGCATCAATGCCGGAAATGCACGCAACCATGTAGCTGTTAAGGTAAGTTCGAACGATGTATATGCCGACACCAAAGAGGTGGCTGTAAACAATGCTTACAACAATCAATTTACCGATTTGGGTATTCAGTGGGAGTATGTTACCTTTGATAAAAACAACCAAGGAGAGGTACCAGGGTTTATTGAATTGTATGCCAATCAAAACATTACCGTTTCCTTGTTAGGAGATAGAAATTATACCTATACCTTATCGCGCAACAATGCCAAGGCGATTGCCGCTTCGGTGCAATTTGCGCGACAAACCGCTTTGTACAAACAATTACAATCAGAATATAAAAAATCGACCGATAAATTAGCATGGATAAAACAAAAATTAGTGGCAGAAGAATCGCCTTATTAGGCGGATTGCTTTTGTGCTCCGTAGTTTCATTGTGGGCGCAAGAGAGCATTAACAAAGCACAATTCCTAGAAAAAGTATGGGACTATGAAAAGAACACCCAAAGTTTGGTATTGGAATCGGATGTGCCTGTAATTTTGGATTTTTGGGCCTCTTGGTGTGGTCCATGCCGTATGCTAACACCCGAACTAACTGCATTGCAAAAAGACAACAAAGGCAAGCTGAAAATATACAAAATCAATGTAGACGAAGAACGCGAACTATCGCGTATGTTTGGTATCAAGGCCATGCCTACTATCTATTTTATTCGCAAGGATAAAATAACCTATGTACAAGGGTATCGTACCAAAGCCGAGCTACAACAAATTGTCGATTCTTTCTTATTAAAATAATAACTAATAAATAACCTAAACAATGGGAAAAACAAAGTATATCTTCGTAACAGGCGGTGTAACATCGTCGTTAGGGAAAGGAATTATTTCGGCCTCAATTGGCAAATTATTGCAATCTAGAGGCTATAGTGTTACCAACCAAAAATTCGACCCCTACATGAATGTAGACCCAGGTACACTGAATCCATACGAACACGGTGAATGCTACATTACCACCGACGGACACGTTACCGACTTGGATTTGGGTCACTATGAACGCTTTACGTCGATCGAAACTACCCGTAATAACAGCCTTACCAGTGGTCGTATTTACCAAAATGTGATCAACAAAGAACGCAAAGGCGAGTACATGGGTAAAACCGTGCAAATTATTCCTCACATTACCGACGAAATTAAACGTAACATTTTGTTGCTAGGACAAAAAATGAAATACGATTTTGTGATTACCGAAATTGGTGGGGTAGCAGGCGATATTGAATCGTTGCCTTTCTTGGAAAGCGTGCGTCAATTAAAATGGGAGTTGGGCGGTGATTGCATCAACGTACACCTTACCTACTTTCCTTATTTGGCAGCTGCTAAAGAATTGAAAACCAAACCAACCCAACATTCGGTTAAGAAATTGCAAGAACTTGGCATTCAACCCGATGTATTGGTATTGCGTACCGAACACGATATCAACGAAGATATGCGTAAAAAAGTATCGTTGTTCTGCAACGTATCGCCAGAAGCTGTTATTCAATGTAAAGATGCACCTTGCATTTACGAAGTGCCACTACGTATGCAAAAACAAGGATTGGATGCGGTTATTTTACGTAAATTGGGCATTGCTCCAGAAGCTACCAATTCTGACTTGACCAAATGGAACAATTTCTTGGACAAAAAACACAGCGCTAAAGAAGAAGTTAAAATTGCGTTGGTGGGTAAATATGTTGAATTGCAAGATGCTTACAAATCTATTAGCGAATCGTTGTTGCAAGCTGCTGTTTACAACAACCGCGTGTTAAAATTGGTATCGTTCCAAAGCGAAAAACTAACCAAAGAAAACATTGCAGAAAGCCTTAAAGACATGGATGCTGTTTTGGTGGCTCCTGGTTCGGGTCCACGTGGTGTAGAAGGCAAAATTATTGCGTTAGAATACTGCCGCAACAACAACATTCCTACCTTGGGTATTGTTTTGGGTATGCAATGCATGGCCATTGAATTTGCGCGCAACGTATTGGGATTGAAAGATGCCAACTCTACCGAAATGGATTCTCAAACCAAAAACAACGTTATTGACCTTATTGAATCGCAAACCGTTGTATCGTCAGAAGACGGTTACATCCGCTCGGGTGCTTACGACTGCGAACTATTGGCAGACAGCAAAGCAGCTGATATTTACGGCAAAACCCTTATTTCGGAACGTCATCGCAACCGTTACGAATTCAACAATTCGTACAAAGATGCCTTTGAAAAAGCAGGCATGCGCATTACGGGCGTAAATCCAGAAACTGGATTGGCAGAAATTTTAGAAATTCCATCGCTAAAATGGTACATTGGTGTACAATTCCACCCACAATACCGTAGCAGCATTGAGAAACCTCACCCCTTATTTGTAAACTTTGTAAAAGCAGCTATTGAAAAATAAGAATGGATAAAAATACAATCATAGGATTTTCACTCATTGTAGCCCTGCTAGTGGGCTACAGTTGGTTTACCAAACCATCTGAAGAACAAATTAAAGCACAACAAGCATACGCCGATTCTATTCGTGCCGTACAAGCCGAACAAGAGGCTCTACGCGAAATGGAATTCCAACAAGCGCAAGCGTATGCCGATTCTATCAATGCAGACAAACCTGCAGCAGATTATGGCGTATTTAATGCTGTAGCCGTAGGCGAAGAAAAATTATATACCATCCAAAACGACTCGTTATTGGTAACCCTAAGCAGCAAAGGGGGTAGCATTGTATCGGTTCAACTAAAAGGATATACCACCTTTGATCACGAACCCCTTGTTTTGTTTGATCAAAACGATGCCAAAACCCAATTTACGCTGGTTACCAACAACAACCGTATTGTAGAATCGAGCGACTTGTATTTCCAAGTACAATCGGTAACCGATAGCACCCTTACCATGGTATTGCCTGCAGACAGTACCGGTGCTGGTTTGTATCTACATTACAAATTAAACAAAGATAGTTATTTGGTAAATCTGTCGATGGAGTCTGTTGGCATGGACAAATACCTATCGCCTCAAATGAACTCGCTCGATTGGACTTGGAACATGAAAATCCGCCAACAAGAGCGCAGCAAAAAATTTGAAGGACGTTACTCGGGTGTTTACTACAAATACTGGGACGACGAAGTAGAGAACCTAAGCAACGAATCGGACGATCGCGAAGAAATTTCCAATCGCCTTCACTGGATTGCTTGCAAAGACCAATTCTTCTCTACCGTATTTATTGCAGAAGAGTCTTACTTTACCAATACGCAAATGGAATCGACCATTAGCAAAGACCCTAACTATTTGAAAGAGTGTAGCATTGTTACCTCTAGCAATTTCAGTACCGATGCTGATGTAACGCATTTTACCTATTATTTTGGTCCTAACTCGTATCAATTATTGTCGTCGTTAGACGATAATATCGAACAAAGTGAATACCAATACAACCTAGAAGATATGATTCCATTGGGTTGGGGTATTTTTGGTTGGGTAAACAAATACCTTATTATTCCATTGTTTAACTTCTTGGGTAGCTTTATTAGCAACTACGGTTTGGTTATTTTCCTATTAACCTTGATTGTAAAACTTATTTTGTTGCCATTTACTTACAAATCGTACATGTCAACCGCAAAAATGCGCGTTTTACGTCCTGAAATTGAGAAAATCAACGCTAAAATACCCGAAGACAAACCCATGGAACGCCAACAAGCTACTATGGCATTGTACCGCAAAGTAGGGGTAAGCCCAATGGGTGGTTGTTTGCCTATGCTATTGCAAATGCCTATTTTGTTTGCTTTGTTTGTGTTCTTCCCTGCTGCTATCGAATTACGTCAACAAGGATTCTTATGGGCAGACGACCTATCGTCGTACGACGCCATTGTGAGCTGGACAACCCATATACCTTTCATTTCTAGCTACTATGGAAACCACGTTAGTTTATTCTGTTTGTTAATGGCCATTGCAAACATTGTATCTACTAAAATTACCATGGATTCGCAAAATACAGGCCAACAACAAATGCCTATGATGAAATGGATGATGTACCTAATGCCAGTGATGTTCTTATTCTTCTTTAATGACTATGCATCGGGCTTAAGCTACTATTACTTGATTTCTACCTTGCTTACGTTGTTGCAAACCTTTATTTTCCGCATGAGTATAAACGACGAAAAATTGTTGGAAAAACTAAAAGCCAATGCTGCAAAACCTCAAAAGAAATCAGGTTTTATGGCACGTTTGGAACAGATGCAAAAAGAACAGTTGGCACGTCAACGCGAAATGATGAAACAACAACAAAAAAGACGTTGATAATCGCTATGCGATGGTCGCAAGTAGGGACGCACGGCTCGTGCGTCCGTGGTTCTGCGATTCACCAAATTAAGAAGTTGGCATTGTCAACTTCTTAATTATTTTTGGCACAGTTTTTGCAGTAATTATATCGGAATAAAATCAACTCAATATAGACATGAAGAAAGAAAACAAACCTGCTGAAGAACAAGAAGTAAAGAACGTAGAAAACACAGCAGAAGAAACTCAGGCAACCGAAACCACAGAAACAACTGCAGAACAAACTGCAGCAGAAGATTTGGCGGACAAAATTTTAAAATTGAACGACCAACACTTGCGTTTAATGGCTGAGTTTGAGAACTATAAAAAACGTACCTTAAAAGAACGCGCCGACCTTATCAAATACAGCGGCGAGCGTGTTTTTGTAGATATGTTGCCCATTATTGACGATTTTGAACGTGCATTGGCGCATCTACCCGAAGAAGATTCGCCTTTGAAAGAAGGCATTATTATGATTCACAACAAGTTTGTGAACTTCTTAAATAGCAACGGTGTAAAAGAAATGGAAACCAAAGATCAAAACTTTGACATGGATTTACACGAAGCTATCTCGATGTTCCCTGCAGGTGACGAAAGTTTAAAAGGTAAAATCATAGATTGCACCCAAAAAGGTTATACATTTCACGACAAAGTGATTCGTTATGCCAAAGTAGTGGTAGCCGAATAGGAGAGTAGAACCATGGCAGAAAAAAGAGATTATTACGAAGTGCTTGGCGTAGCCAAAACAGCTACTGCCGACGAAATAAAAAAGGCTTACCGTAAGAAAGCCATTCAATATCACCCCGATAAAAATCCAGGAGATAAAAAGGCCGAAGAAATGTTTAAAGAAGCGGCCGAGGCATACGATGTGTTGAGCGATCCTCAAAAACGCCAACGCTACGACCAATTTGGTCATGCCGGCATGGGCGGTGCATCGGGTGCTGGTGGTTTTGGAGGCTTTGGTGGCTTTGGCGGAGGTGGCTTCTCTATGGAAGACATCTTTGAACAATTCGGTGACATTTTTGGTGGTCACTTTGGCGGTGGTCGTAGTCGTTCGGCAGGAACACCACGTGGTACCAACTTGCGCGTAAAAGTAAAACTTACCTTGCAAGAGGTTGCTTCGGGCGTAGAAAAGAAAATAAAAGTACGCAAAAAAGTAGTTTGCCCCGATTGTAACGGTACGGGCGCCGAAAGCGCATCGGATTTTGAAACCTGTCCAAACTGTAAAGGTACCGGCAGGGTAGTACGTACCGTCAATTCGTTGTTTGGTATGATGCAAACCGAAGCCGTTTGTCCTAACTGCGGTGGTAAAGGTAAAATCATCACCAAAAAGTGTAAAAAATGCCATGGCGAGGGTGTGATTGACTCGAACGAAATCATTACACTGAACATTCCTGCTGGTGTACAAGAGGGCATGCAACTGTCCATGCGTGGTTATGGTAACGCAGCTCCTAACGGCGGTCAAAGTGGTGATTTGCTTATTTTAATTGAAGAAGAACGTCATCCCGATTTAATTAGAGATGGTAACGATATCATATACAACTTGTTGTTGCCTTTGCCAACCGCTGTATTGGGTGGCTCGGTAGAAATTCCTACCATCGATGGTAAGGTAAAAATTAAAATCGATGCAGGAACCCAACCAGGCAAAGTGTTGCGCCTACGTGGCAAAGGTTTACCTTCGCTTAATGGTTATGGCAATGGCGATTTGTTGGTAAACATTGGGGTTTACATTCCAGAAAAGTTAACATCGGCCGATAAAGAATTGTTTGAAAAAATGGCTGCAGATTCATCGACTTATCGTCCAACAGATGCAGCAAAACGTAACTTTTTCCAATAAAAAATGAAAATAGCGGCTTTGGTTTCGGGCGGAGTTGATAGCTCGGTAGTAGTACATCAACTAAAAGAGCAGGGTTATGATCCTACCATTTTCTACATACGTATTGGTATGGAGGATGAGAATGGTTACATGGGTTGTACTGCCGAAGAAGACATTGAAATTACCCAATTTGTGGCCAAAAAATACGGGCTAAAAATGGAGGTGGTTTCGCTTCAAAAAGAATATTGGGAAAGGGTAGTAGACTATGCCCTCAAAACGGTGCGTAAAGGTTTAACTCCCAACCCCGATGTGATGTGCAACCGACTGATTAAATTTGGTAGCTTTGTAGAAAAATACGGCTACGAATTTGATAAGATTGCTACAGGACACTATGCGCAAACCTATTTTGAAAACGGAAAATATTACCTAGGAACAGCGCTAGACCCCATTAAAGACCAAACCGACTTTTTGGCGCAAATTACATACGATCAAGTATCGCGCCTGATGTTCCCCATTGGCCATTTGATGAAGAGCCAAGTGCGCGAAATTGCTGTTTCTCAAAACTTGCCCAGTGCATCGCGCAAGGATAGCAAAGGTATTTGTTTTTTGGGCAAAATCAACTATAACGACTTTATTAAGAAGTACTTAGGCACCCAAGAGGGTAAGATTGTAGAGTTTGAAACGGGCAAAATATTGGGCAAACACAA
>JAGCMZ010000213.1 GCA_017646225.1 Paludibacteraceae bacterium
AAGTGATTTTGTAGTTGGCATTTTCTTCCAATCCTTGCAAGTAAATTCGCTTGCTACTGCCGTCGGTACCACCACCGTTTAAGTGAGAAAACAAGAAAACAGAACCTTTTTTAGTTTCTGGATTGTAAAACTGTATGCCGTCCCAATGTTTGCCGTCAGGCATAGGTAAAATATGGTAAACATTGCCTCCTCGCAGTATGGCACGTTGCTTTTCGTTGTATAGTTTCCAATGAATTTTAGCCTGATTAAATTCTATCGTACTCATATCTCTGCCCACGGCACAGGCCATCATGGCACCCATCATACTGCTTCTAAGCACGTATTTTGCCCAACTTTCTTGATTGTTATTTATGTTGCCAGCATCTTGAACCGAAGTCCAATCGTAGCCCACATCAAATTTGAGTTGCACAGGATTTATCATATAACTGTTGCTATAAAACGCCATACGGTGGTTGAGCGGACCGCCTGAGTCTTCCATGGTCATAAATGTCATGCGACGCAGAGTAGTAAAATCTTTTAGCGAACCGCCTGCGCTGCAATGTTCGTATCTAAACTGTGGATAGCGGGCAATAAGTACATCTAAAATGTTTAAAAGTCCTTGGTGAGATGCGTATGAGTTTGCTTTTTCAAGGTCGAAATCGCTTCGCCAATAATCTATCTTCCAGTTTTCAATGCGATGTGCTAGCGCATTTATCTGTGCCTGCTGTGCTTCTTTTTTGGCAATGTCTTGGCCCAAATATGTGTCGCACATGTAAAGCGAATTTTTAATGGTTGGGTATTGGGCTTTGGTAAGTGTGCCAAAAGTCATGCCGTTAGGCCATTTGCCTGCGTAAGGGTTCCATTGTGTTTCTAATACAGGGTCAAAACCGCTGTTGGCATCTGCTCCCGTTGTAGGCACAGTCCACCAGTAGTCCATTTTTATAAGTCCAACGCCCAACTCTGGTAGGTTGTAGCGGTTTAGGTAATACTTAAAGTCGTTTTCACTAAAAGCGTTGTAGTGTATTTCAATAAGAGGTTCGTTGGCGTTTTCTCTTAGCGAAGCAGGAGCGTGATGTTGCCAAAACCATTGTTTAAGTTGGTTGCAACCATCGTCTGTACTGCCTGCGTAAAGTCCAATAAATACGCCAGGCAAATACCAATTGGTCTTTTTCTCGCAAGTAATTTCTTCGGTCGATAACCCTAAGTTGGCACGCAGTCTAATGCGTTTGGTATTGCTTTGTGTTTGCACTTCTATTAGTCCAAAGTTCCAATCGTACGCAAGGTATAGGCCTTCGCTCCCAACTTCCAATACTACCAAAGGCAACTCGCCTGTAGATACCAGCCACGAGTTTTCTATTTGTGATAGTTGATAAAACGATGTGCCAATAGCTTGTTTAAGCACACCTGTGGTAAAATTACCATCCAAGCCATTATTGAAACGCGAACGATTAAACCGCCAAAGAGTTGTTTTGTTTGGTGCATTAACTTGGAAGTCAATGCCTTGCATATCTTGTGCCGATATGGTAACGTTGCTATTGCTGTTGTTTACCAACTCTTGCCAAATATGCAGTGGACCACTTTCTTGTAGCTGTGCATGCCATTTTAGCAAATAATTGCCAGCGGCAAAAGTGGCAATAAAATGCCCTTCTTCTGCGGTTTGCTCTTGATAAGTCCAACTTATTGTTTGGTTGTTTACCTTAGGCAAAAGTGGGATAGGAGTAGCGCCATGTACCCAACTTTGGTTGTTGGCTTTATTTTGCAGTGCTGTGAGGTAAACCTTATTGTTATCAATGCCTATTTGTACTTTTAAGTCGCTGTTTTCCAGTGTGGTATAAATGGCCTTGTTGCTCAAAACGGCATCTGTTTCGCTGTAGGCGTCGGCTTGCAAAGGTGAAAAAGTGATGTCGTCGAACCAAATGTCGCCCGTAACTCCACTGCCTGGATTTGTCCAATTTCGTTCCACCACAGCCCTAATCTGCACCGAAGTGTTGTTTCCGCTATTCCAAATACCACTCACGTATTCCCATTTGCCGTATTCAGTACTGCGCAGTTGAAGTTCGCCTGGGGCATCGTTCATATCAATGTATGCCCACGAGCTATCGTCAGCTCTAAAAATGTATCCGCTGTATTTGTAGTAGGTATTCTTCTTTACCGAAAGGGTAGAAGTGTAATTTGCCACCAATGTACAAAAACCACGTCCTTTGCTATGGAGCGATCTGCTCCCGCTGTGTGCCTTGCTGTTGTCAACTGCATTGCCCCAAGTAGCCCAGTATGCCTCGCCTTGCTCAAACGAGTGGTTGTTTATCATATTATTGGCACTCGCCCAAAAACTCATGCCCACACAAATTAGTGTAAAAAGGTATTTCATAGTATAGAGAAATTTCAATTTTACAATTATACAAAATTTTATGCAGAAAAGCAAATCCATAAAGAGCTAAAAAGGGCTATGGTTTTCACCCTATTTTTGTGTTATTTTGTGCAGTTAATTTTTAAAAAACTGCGAAACATTTCTATATTATAGGTATATTAATTTTAAACAATATAACAATATGAAAAAAGAAAAAGACACTTACACAAGGTACATGGAATAATTGATTTGCTTACATA
>JAGCMZ010000214.1 GCA_017646225.1 Paludibacteraceae bacterium
ACCCATCGGATGCTGTGGGTACAGATGAATTTGTAATGAGTGAATTTCGCAGAGTACGTGATGAAATCAAACAGAGGTTTGCAGAGTTTTATATCTCTCAAATTTTGAAAAGGGAGGTTCCTATATAAGACGGCGTATTGCAAGGTGGCTTTGGGTCGGCCGTTTTAGAATTCATGGCCGATAACCGCTACAGCCTACCCGTTAAGCGCATTGGTATTCCCAATCAATTTGTAGAACACGGCAGCCCCGCCGAACTTTACCACATGCTAGGCATGGATGCCGAAGGCATCGCCAAAGCAATAGAAGGGTAAGAAAATCCTATCGTTTAAAATTATTTATGCTCCATGAACATCACGTTCTTGGAGCATATTTTTTTGTGGCTGGTTTCGGCCAAAAAAAACTACACTTTTCTTAAAACAAAGGTGGGTTTCCTTGTTTATATTTGTGTAAACTATGTGGGCGTATTTTCTTTTGTTATACGGAATATTATTTTGTAATTTGGAATATTTGCAATTTGTTGTATATTTGCAAAAGAATTTATTACATACATCTTTATGCGTATTTTTACAGAGAAAACACTAAAAGAATATATAGAAGAACATCCGTCTTGTAGGACCGCGTTGCAAGATTGGGTAGAAAAAGTGAAGAAGGCGGAATGGCATACCTTTTCGGATATAAAATCTACATTTAACTCTGTAGATGCAGTAGGGAATGGTAGATATGTTTTTAATATAAAAGGGAACGATTATCGTTTAATTGCCATTATAAGATTTACTCCTCAGTTTGTGTATATCCGATTTATTGGAACGCACGCAGAATACGATAAAATTTCAGACATACAAAATATATAACCATGGCAAAGATAGAAAATCAACAACAATACGATTGGGCAGTAGAGCGTGTAGAAGAATTACTACACGTGGTAAATGAAGATACTCCAGAATATAGCCCACAATACATAGAGCTAGATTTACTTTCTAATTTAGTGGCCGATTACTCAGAAGAACATTATGCTATAGGAAAACCTACGTTGATAGAGGTTATTCAATTGCGATTGTACGAAATGGGGCTGAACCAAAAAGCATTGGCAGAAATGTTGGGGGTTAGCCAATCGCGCATAAGCGAATATTTGAGCGGAAAATCTGAACCAACGCTTTCTATTGCACGTAAAATAAGTAAACTGCTAAACATTGACCCCGCTATTGTTTTGGGTGTATAAAGAACCAAAATTCTGTTATTATGATTAAATTTTATTTACAACTTGTTTGTTTTGCAATGGCAGCGGTGTTGCTGTCGTGTACGGGCGATGTGCCTGCATCAGAGCCTGATTTTCCATTTGATGTGTATTTGGTGATGTACAATGCCAATAATGGGGTGGGTAGCATGGAGGCCGATGATGTAAAACCAGGGCAATCTACAGTGGTAGCAGAAAACCAATTTGTAAGAGAAGGATACGATTTTGTGGCATGGAATACCAAGGCCGATGGCAGTGGCGATGCGTACTATCCTGGCGATAAACTGACACCTAACAATCATATGTATTTGTATGCGCAATGGACTTTATCGCCTGCTTCTAGCATGCACGAGGGGCATTTTTATGTAGATTTGGGTTTGCCCAGTGGTACCCTTTGGGCGGCTAATAATATAGGGGCGGAGCATCCCGAACAGGTAGGTAATTTGTATACCTTTGATGCAACCATTGCAGCGCAAGAGTGGGGTGGTAAATGGCGTTTGCCTAGCAAAGAAGAGGTAGACGAATTGTTAGATGATAAATTGTGCCAGTGGACGATAATGATTCAAAGTGGCGTTAAAGGTTACGTGGTTACCAGCAAACAAAATGGTAATGCGCTATTTTTGCCTCATACAGGTTACTTGCAAAACAGCCAAGTTATCAATACCGATTTTTGTGGACTGTATTGGACGCAAACATCGTATGTATCGGATACCTCGCGTGCCTTTTGTTTACGCTTTAACGATGACGTAAAAGAATCTTATCTTAATTACGTTACGTATGGCTTTGCTATAAGGCCAGTATGGACGTTAAAGGAGATGTAACTTGAAGCAAAAGAGGCTGCTAAAATTCTTTTAGTCAGCCTCTTTGATTATGCAGGAAATGTTATTCTTGGATGTTTACATGAATCCATCCCTTGTACGATTTATAATTGTCGTATAGTATTTTTGTGTGCTCGGGATTATCTCCACTTGAAATTACTTCAGCACCTTTGGGTGCTTCGTTTCCGTCAAAGATTAGGTAATTTATCGTTATTTTTCCGGTGTAATCAAAACCAGCCAATGAGCGAAGGTAGTGTTGTAGTTTAACAACATCTAAAAGTCCTTCTTTATTCATTTCGTTAAAGTGTTCGTTTGCTTCATTGTAGGTGGCAAACTCACCATAATACAAATAGTATGAATTATTTTCGGTAAGCAAACCAATGTCGTTTAGTTTCTTGCCATATTCATGGATAAATGCTTCGCTGTTGCCCGATAAGTGTTCGATGGTAACTTCGGCAGTAATAACAACGGTATTAGGTGTGTTTTGCTGTAAGTTAAGCTTGGTTTCTTTGATAATGCTATCGTACCAATCTAAAGACAAAATAATGCTGGTGTTTTTAAAAATAGGATACTTTCTATCTTCTATTTCATTTTCAAGGTTGTTTACAAAGTTGTCAAAATTTTTAATGGCCGTTTCTTTTGATACATTAGCACCATTGGATAGATTAAAATGGATAATTTGTTGATTGACAAAACTTTCTAGTTCCGACGTGCATCCCTCTTTTTCATTATAGATAGTACTATAAGAAGTAATGTTTTCTGTGCACGATGCTAAACATCCTATAAGCAGACTAACTAAGCAAGTCCATTTAATAGCTTTTTTCATAATTCATGGTTTGGTAAAACATATTTTTTAATTGCGCCGCAAACTTAGTTATATATGCAATAGGCATATAAAGAGCGATGATAAAAAACATTAATGAATTTATAAAAAAAAATAAATAGCTAATAATTGGCTATCAATAGGTTGGTACTTAGTGTAAGTGTAATCATTTTGTATTAACAAGCGACATTACAAATACGCATTGTACATTTTTTCTTGTTCGATGGTGGTGGTAGGTCCATGACCAGGATATACCACGGTGGCATCGGGCAAGGTCATTACCTTTTTGGTAAGGGCACCAATAAGGGTAGCATAATCGCCACCAGGAAGATCGGTGCGGCCTATGCTCATTTTAAACAGACTATCGCCAGAAAAAAGCACGCCTTGTGCTGCATTGTAAAGCACTATGCCGCCACGGCTGTGCCCAGGAATGTGCAATACTTCAAAGATTTGGTTGCCCAATTGTAGGGTGTCGCCTTCGTTTAGGTAGCCGCCCAGTGGTTGAGGTTCTTCGTTAAAGGGCACACCAAATGCGCCTGCGTGCGCTTTCATAAAACGTAGCAAGTCTTCGTCATCGGGGTGCGCCAAAGGTTTTACCCCAAAGGTGTTATACAAAAAGCCGTTGCCAAAGCAGTGGTCTAGGTGTAAGTGGGTGTTTACAACGTATTTAAGTTGTAAATTATTATCTTGTAGGTACGCTGCTAGTTGCTGTTTTTCTTCGTCAAACAACATGCCAGCATCTATAATCATACACTGGTTAGATGCTTGGTCTATCACCAAGTAGGTGTTTTCTTGCAGTGGGTTGAATATAAAGGTTTTTATTTTCATGCTAGCGCAGCGGAAGATACACCGCATTTTTGGTTTTAAAATACTCTTCGGTAAAAAACTCGCTTAGGTTGTATAGCGTAACGTACTTTTTAAACGGTTGCAATTCGGCTTGCATATCGCCCCCTTTTAGGCAAATAAGGCCATTGGGTAGGGCATTTTTATCGGTTTTAGCAATGTTCTTTATGCACACCTTTACCAAGTCCGATAGCGACATGGCGGCACGGCTAACGGCAAAATCGTACAACCCTTTTTCGTTTTCCATGCGGTCGTTTACAAAGCGCACGTTTTTTAGGCCTATGGCCGATGCAATTTCGCTGGCTACTTTTATTTTTTTGCCCACCGAATCGAGTAGGGTAAAATCACAATTGGGAAACAAAATGGCCAATGGAATACCCGGAAAGCCACCGCCTGTACCTATGTCAATAATTTTAGTGCCATCAGTAAAGGGCAAAACCTTGGCTACGGCAAGCGAGTGCAGCACATGGTGCAAGTTAACGTTGTCAATATCCTTGCGCGAAATCACATTTATTTTGCTGTTCCATTCGGCATACAAATCCTTAAGCATCGAAAATTGTCTTTCTTGCTCATCGGTCAATTTAAAATATTTCTTGATGTTTTCCATACTGCAAATGTAGTATCAAATCTGCAATCGTCAAAAACTTTTAAGTATATTTGCAGCCTAAAACACATGTAGTTATGAAAAAAATCTTTCTACTTTTAACCGCCGTTTTGTTATTAGTAGCACCTATGCAAGCTAAAGACGATGAACCCGTGGAACTTACCACCACCTTTTTGGTGATGATGCCCAAACAAAAGGCATCGAGCGTAAAAAACACCTTGCGCAAGCAAGAGGGCGTAAGCAAAGTAGAAGTGGATGCCGATCAGCAAAAAGTTGTGGTTACGTTTACGTCCGATAAAAATACGGAGTCAAAGTTGTTGAATGTGTTTAGACAAATGGGCATTACAGCCGCAGCCTTGGAAACAGGATGCTTTGGTAGCAAAGAAGGGTGTATCAATGCCATTAAACCCGAAAACACCATGAGATAGAAAATGATTTCTTTTATTCATCTTCTTGTTTTTGCAACTTGGTTGCAAGATGGTTGTTGTACCTTTGCAAACACCAAAACCAAAACACCTATTAAACACATGAAAAACCTATTCCTTACCGTAAGTTTTCTTTTTGCTTGTACGATGGCATGGGCGCATGCTCCAGGCGAGCCTTGCAATGGACATCATGACCATCATGGTCATGAGTCTAAAGTCGAAAGTCCAAAGTCTGAGGTTAGTCACGATGGGCACGACCACGAACACGAAGGTCATAACCACGCCGAAGAAATGTGGCAACAATACCTTGATTCGCTTTACGACGACATGGAAGGCGAACTAGACGAGGTTAGCGTAAACGGTCGTTCCACCATCAACTCCAAACTAACGCCCAGCAGGGTAAGCACCATTGGTACGGCAGAATTGTGTCGTGCAGCCTGCTGTAACTTGTCAGAAAGTTTTGAAACCAATGCCTCGGTCGATGTGTCGTATGCCGATGCCGCTACCGGTGCCAAACAAATTAAGTTGTTGGGGCTATCGGGCATTTATGTGCAAATGCTTACCGAAAACATGAGCAATTTTGGCGGTTTGGCTACCTTGTACGGTTTGGGTTATGTGCCCGGTGCTTGGCTATCGTCCGTGTCTATTTCTAAAGGTACATCGTCTGTTACCAACGGAGCGCAAGGCATTAGTGGTCAGATTAATATCGACTATAAAAAGCCCCAAAATTCAGCGCCTTTTTCCATTAATTTTATGGCCAACTCGGGCGCGCGTATGGAACTCAATGCCGATGGTGCATTCCAAATAAACGATCATTTATCGACCATGGTGCTAGGGCATGTATCGAACGAACAATTGTTGCAAGAAGATGGCAATGGCGACGGATTTTTGGATACGCCACTATCGCAATTGTACCATTTAATTAACCGATGGAATTACAGCGGACACGAATACAGCGCCCAATGGGGTGTGAATGGTTTGTACGAAGACAAGCAATCGGGTCAGCTAAAAGAAATTCCCAATCGATACGGCATCTCGATGCAAACCATTCGAGCAGAGGCATTTACCAAGCATGCATTTGAACTATCGCATACACACGAAACCAGTCTTGCCTTGGTGGCGCAAGGTGTGTATCATCAGTTTAACAGTATGTATGGCAACCGATTGTACAACGGCGAAGAAGGCGATTTGTTGTTCAAAGCCATTGTTCAAAGCAATTTAACTACCGACGGGCATCATAGCATGAAAGGCGGTGTAAGTTTTAGTGGCAATTGGCTAACCGAGCAAGTAGAGGCATTGCCTAGCTTACAAACCAACAATTATGTACCCGGTATTTTTGCCGAATATACCTTTAATCACCACGAAGAATGGGTGGTTTTGGCAGGGGTGCGTGCCGATTACAGCAATTTGTACGGCTTTTACGTAACGCCTCGTTTGCACCTAAAATACATGCCAATGGAAGAGTTGGTAATTCGTGCATCGGCGGGTAAGGGCTATAGAACCCCTCATGTGTATGCCGAAAACAACCATTATTTTGCTTCGTCGCGCCAATGGGAGGTGGCCGCCGATTTGCGCCAAGAAGAAGCATGGAATACCGGTGTAAGCATTAGCGGCGAGATTCCATTGGGTAATAGAAACCTATCGATTAGTGCCGATTACTACTATACCCATTTTATTAACCAAGTGGTGGTAGATACCGATACCGATGCGCACAAAGTGTTGTTCTACAACTCTAACGGTGCGCCTGCCTATTCGCACAACGTGCAAATTGAAGCTACTGTAGAACCCGTTACGGGCTTGTCGCTAACAGCAGCCTATAAGTACAGCGATGCACGCAGTGTAACCGCTGGAGAGTTGCGCCAAAAAGCGCTTTCGTCGCCACACAAAGGGTTGGTAACTGCATCGTACAAAACCCCAAAATATGGTTGGCAATTTGATGCTACCTGGCAAATTAGTGGTGGCGGACGCATGCCATTGGCCGATGCCGAAAACCCACAATGGGAAGCCACTTACGAACCTTACCATCAGCTAATGGCTCAAATTACTAAAAACTGGGACAACTGGTCGTTGTACGTAGGGGCAGAAAACATGACCAACTATCGTCAGCCTAACCTTATTATCAGCGCTGACGACCCATGGAGCCAAGACTTTGATGCCACCGTCATTTACGGCCCTCTGGGCGGTTGGAAAGTGTACGCTGGCTTCCGCTTTGAGTTAAAATAAGTAAACTTACCAATAGTAGAATTTCCCTTTGAACCCAACCATACCCTACATAGAACAAAAGTTTGAGGAGTTTAATAGGCTGATGTTTGATGACAGGCTCCCCAAACTGCCTATTGTGCTGAGCAGTGCAAAATCATACTTGGGTGCGTGTGTTTATCAAAAGAAGAAATCGTTGTTTGGCAAAACTACTTACTACAACTTTCGGTTGCGCATCAACAAGCGAATGGATCTTCCCGAAGCGGAGATAGAGGATATCATCATTCACGAAATGATTCATTACTACATCGCCTACAACGGCATTAAAGATACGTCGGCTCATGGGCAGGTGTTTAAGAAGTTAATGAACGATATAAACGAACGATGGGGTAGGCACATCACCCTATCGCGCAAAATGAGTGCCGACGAAAAGGAGCAACTATGTGGAAACAAGCGTCGCCCACACGTAGTGGCGGTGGTACATTTTAAGAATGGCAAAACGGGCATAAAACAGCTTCCTAGGGTGCATCAAAAGATAATTGCATTTTGCAATGCGCTTTCAAAAGTAACGGAAATAGCTTCTTTTACACTTTATGTATCCGATGAACCTTATTTTAATCGATTCCCCACATCTACCGCGCTAAAGATTTATTTTGTAGAAAAGGATATATTGAGCAAACAACTAGACACTGCAAAAGAGTTGGTAATAGTGGGAGATAAGGTAGTGTTTAGAAAGTAAAAAGAGGCCGCATTATTGTGATGCGACCTCTTTCTTTGTATGTGCCCCTAAATCTTAAAACTTCGATTTTACATACGTGCCCACAAATTTGGCGTCGTATTGATTGGGGTAGGTTTCTTTCATAAAATTCATAATTTTGCCCATGTCTTTTAGGCTAGTGGCGCCAAGGTCGGCAATGGCTTTGTCTAGCACGGCAGCCGTTTCTTCTTCGCTCAGCATTTTGGGCAAAAAGAATTGGATGTGTTCCAATTGGGCCAATTCTTCGTTTACCAAATCTTCGCGGCCGGCAGCCTTATACATATCGGCCGACTCTTTGTGTTGTTTAGCCACCTTTTGGATAATACCCAAAATATCAGATTCAGTGCACTCGCCTTTGTAATCGGCCGAGGTTTTGAACTTCATAATGGCGGTTTTGATTTCGCGAATTGCTGCAATTTTTTCGGCATTTTTTTCTTTCATTGCAGCCATTAGTTCTGCTTGTATTTTTGCTTCCATAATGTATATCTAATGAGTTAATATTGTATGCTCTTACTGCTTTACTAGTTACACAACGCCGCTAAAGCCCATAAAGGCCATGGCAAGTAGGCCGGCTGTGATAAGGGCAATGGGCGAGCCTTGCATGGCTTTGGGAAGTTTGGTTAGGCTCATGCGTTCGCGCATGCCGGCAAACAAGATAAGCGCCAAGGCAAAACCAAGTGCCGTTGCAATGGCAAATACCAAACTTTCTATCAAAGTAAAGTTTTTTTGAATAACCATAATGGCCACCCCCAAAATTGTGCAGTTAGTGGTAATAAGGGGCAAGAATACGCCCAACGATTGGTATAGGGCAGGGGATACCTTCTTTAGAATAATTTCTACCATTTGCACCAAGGCAGCAATTACCAGGATGTACACCAAGGTTTGCAAAAAGCCAATGGCTAGTGGATCGAGCAAGAATTTTTGAATCAAAAAGGTGCATAGGGTAGCCAAGGTCATTACAAAGGTAACGGCGGCACTCATGCCTATGGCAGTATCTACTTTTTTCGATACGCCTAAAAAAGGGCAGATGCCCAAGAATTGCGACAACACAATGTTGTTCACAAAAATTGCCGAGATAAATAGTAGTATGTATGTCATATGTTGTTGAATCGTTTATTCGTTTAGTCGTTTAGTCGTTTAGACCTTCGACTTTCGACTATTGATGAATGCAATTATCAGTCCCAATGCAATAAAGGCACCGGGGGCAAGGATAAACACCAACATGCCGTAATCTTCTGGAAAGACGGTCATGCCCAACAAGGTGCCTGCACCCAATAACTCGCGAATAGCACCCAAAAGACCCAAGTCTAGGGTAAAGCCCAAACCAATGCCCAAACCATCGAGCGACGAGTCAA
>JAGCMZ010000215.1 GCA_017646225.1 Paludibacteraceae bacterium
TTAAATCACTCAGCGATAGCTTGAAAGGTAAACAAGGTCGTTTCCGTCAAAACTTGTTGGGTAAACGTGTTGACTACTCTGCTCGTTCGGTTATTGTTGTAGGTCCAGAATTGCGCATGCACGAATGCGGTCTGCCTAAAGACATGGCCATCGAATTGTATAAACCTTTCGTTATTCGCAAATTAATTGAACGTGGTACTGTTAAAACAGTAAAAGCTGCCAAAAAAATGGTAGACTTTAGAAAAGATCCTATTGTATGGGATATCTTGGAACACGTAATGAAAGGTCACCCAGTATTGTTGAACCGTGCTCCTACCCTTCACCGTTTGGGTATTCAAGCATTCCAACCTAAAATGATTGAAGGTAAAGCAATTCAACTACACCCATTGGCATGTACCGCTTTCAACGCGGACTTTGACGGTGACCAAATGGCTGTTCACTTGCCTCTAGGTAACGAAGCTATTTTGGAAGCTCAAATCTTGATGTTGGCATCGCACAACATTTTGAACCCTGCAAACGGTGCGCCTATTACCGTACCTTCGCAAGACATGATTTTGGGCTTGTACTACATGACCAAAGAACGTCCCGGTGCATTGGGTGAAGGTTTGAAATTCTATTCACCAGAAGAAGTAAACATTGCTTACAACGAACGCAAAGTATCGTTGAACGCAAAAATTACTGTTAGAACCAAAGACGTAGAAAACAGCTTGGTTGTAACCAAATTGATTGAAACCACCGTGGGCCGTGTATTGGTAAACGAATGCGTTCCTAACGAAGTAGGTTTCATCAACGAACTGATTACCAAAAAATCGTTGCGTAACATCATTAGCCGTGTTATTAGCACTTGCGGTGTTGCTCGTACTGCCGATTTCTTGGACGATATCAAAAACTTGGGTTACTACATGGCGTTCAAAGGTTGTTTGTCGTTTAACCTAGAAAACGTAATTATTCCTGCCGAAAAAGAAAAATTGGTAGCTGAAGGTTACGAAAAAGTAGAAGGCATCATGATGAACTATAACATGGGTCTTATTACTTACAACGAACGTTACAACCAAATTATTGATACTTGGACACACGTTAACAACAACCTATCGCGCATCTTGATTAAACAATTGCAAGAAGACGAACAAGGCTTCAACTCTGTTTACATGATGTTGCACTCTGGTGCTCGTGGTTCTGAAACCCAAATTAGCCAGCTATGCGGTATGCGTGGTCTGATGGCTAAACCTCAAAAAGCAGGTTCTGAAGGTGGTCAAATTATTGAGAACCCCATTTTGTCGAACTTTAAAGAAGGCTTGTCGGTGTTGGAATACTTTATTTCTACCCACGGTGCTCGTAAAGGTTTGGCGGATACCGCTTTGAAAACTGCTGACGCTGGTTACTTGACCCGTCGTTTGGTAGACGTTTCGCACGACGTTATTATTCAAGAAGAAGACTGCGGTACTTTGCGTGGTTTGATTGCAACCGAATTGAAAAACAACGAAGACGTTATTTCTACTTTGGAAGAACGTATCTTGGGTCGCGTTTCGGTACACGATGTAGTTCATCCTATTACCAACAAGATTATTGTAGGTGCTGGCGAAGAAATTACCGAAGAAGCTGCTAAGATTATCCAAGAATCGCCTATCGAACAAGTTGAAATTCGTTCGGTATTGACCTGCGAATCGAAAAAAGGTGTTTGTGCTAAATGTTACGGCCGCAACTTGGCTACTGGCAGAATGGTACAAAAAGGCGAAGCTGTTGGTGTAATTGCAGCTCAATCTATCGGTGAGCCCGGTACTCAGCTTACACTTCGTACCTTCCACGTGGGTGGTGTTGCTTCGAACGTTGCAACCGAAAACAAATTGATTTCACGTTACGAAGGTATTCTTGAAATTGACGAGTTACGTACAGTTACTACCAACGAAGGTAAAGAAATTGTAGTAAGCCGTCTAACCGAAATGCGTATTGTAGAGCCTACAACCAAAGTTATCTTGACTCAACAAAACATCCCATACGCTTCTACCTTGTTTATTAAAGCAGGTACTACCTTGAAAAAAGGCGATGTAATTTGCGAATGGGACCCATTTAACGCGGTTGTTATTTCGGAAGTAACAGGTAAAATTCAATTCGAACACATGATTGAAAATGTTACCTACAAAACCGAATCGGACGAACAAACTGGCTTGAAAGAAAAGATCATCATTGAATCGAAAGATAAAAATAAGATCCCATCTGCTCAAGTATTGGATGCCGAAGGCAACGTTGTACGTAACTATGCATTACCTGTAGGCGCTCACGTATCGCTAGACGAAGGTGCTGCTATTGAAGTTGGTCAAACCTTGTTTAAAATACCTCGTGCTGTTAGCAAAGCAGGTGACATCACCGGTGGTCTTCCACGTGTTACCGAGTTGTTTGAAGCACGTAACCCATCTAACCCTGCTATCGTATCTGAAATTGATGGTGAAGTAAGTTTTGGTAAAATTAAACGTGGTCAACGTGAAATTATCATCACCTCTAAATCGGGCGAAGAAAGACGTTACTTGGTTCCATTGTCAAAACAAATCTTGGTACAAGAAAACGACTTTGTACGCGCAGGCGGTGCTCTATCGGACGGTGCTATCACTCCATCGGATATCCTAGCAATTAAAGGTCCTACCGCTGTTCAAGAATACATTGTAAACGAAGTACAAGACGTATACCGTTCGCAAGGTGTAAAAATCAACGATAAACACTTTGAGGTTATTGTACGTCAAATGATGCGTAAAGTAGAAATTGACGACCCAGGTGATACTCGTTTCTTGGAAAAACAAATTGTGGACAAACAAGCCTTTATGGCAGAAAATGACCAAATTTGGGGTAAAAAAGTGGTTACCGATGCTGGTGACTCTACCATTTTCCAACGCGGTATGATTATTACAGCTCGTAAATTGCGCGACGAAAACAGTGCATTAAAACGTAAAGACTTACGTCCTGTTGAAACCCGCGATGCTGTTCCTGCTACATCAAGCCAAATTTTGCAAGGTATTACTCGTGCTGCATTGCAAACCACCAGCTTTATGTCGGCTGCTTCGTTCCAAGAAACTACCAAAGTATTGAACGACGCTGCTATCAATGGCAAGGTAGACAAACTAGAAGGTATGAAAGAGAACGTAATTTGCGGTCACTTGATTCCTGCTGGTACCGGTCAAGCTGAGTTTGAAAAGATTGTGGTAGCTTCGCGCGAAGAATACGACAAACTAATGGAAGCAAAACGTAGTGTTATTGATGTAAACATTGCCAAAAAAGAAGAAGGCATTGCTATCAACGAATAATCTAACTACTCTATACAAGAAAAGAGGACAACAATGGTTGTCCTCTTTTTTTTATGGTTTTTGTAGTAACTATCTTAACGTGCCCATAATTTATATTCGGCATATTTACTCATAATCACATCCACATAAGTTACAGGTTCTTTACCTCGACAGTAGCCGTATTTGCACACCTCATCAGAATAGAATACAGGGTCTGATTTCCTTAATAAGAACTCTCTTACATCGCTCCAAACATTGGGGTCTCTATGGTATTTGGTTGCCAAGGCACGTGCATCTAACACATGTCCTGGTCCTGCGTTATAGGAAGCAAGAACAAACTTGATACGCTCTTCTTGGTTCTCTATGGATTGGTAGATTTTTTCCAACTGTTTGAAATAATCCACCGCTGCCGCTACGTTTTTTTCTGGGATAAAGATTTCTTCGGGTAGCAAATTCAACGACAAGGCGGTATTGGGCATAATTTGCATCAAACCACAAGCACCTGCCCAAGATACCACTTCGGGATTGAATTTGGATTCTTTGTACGCTACTGCTGCTAACAAACGCCAATCCCAATGCAATCGAGCCGCTTCGCGCTTAAATAATTTATCGAACGATGAGATTCTGCCAGGAACAGGGATTTTGCTAAATCCAACCGATTCAAAATACTTGCTCTTCTCAAAATACTTGTAGTAAATTGCCCTAAAAGAGGCTTTCTTATTTAAGTCTACTACCCACTGATTAATATATGCCAACAGTTGGGGAGAATATTTGGAGACTACCCAAGCAGAACGTTGGGGAAAACTAATGGCCAGACTATAATCGATGTTGCCAAAATAAGTTTTATTGAGTCGGGCAGATACATCATCGGATACGGTGTAGGAAAGTTGATGATGCGCAACCTTTGCAATCAATTCATCGACGGTAATAGAGTCTTGCACCGTTTCGATGGCGATACCACCTCCAATCTCGTCGTTTAAGTCGACCAATCGATTGGCATAAATACTGTGTTGGGGCACGGTAATGGTCGCTCCGGCTAAATCCAATACTGTTTTGAGCAGACTATCGGACTGACATTGTACCAACACCTGATTGCTGATGTATTCTCTTTCGGTATAGGCCACTCTTGATTTATACTCGAGCGTGTAAGGTATGCGGCAGGCAATTAAATCTCCTTTTCCCTCTTCGAGCCACGCTAATAAGGTAGGAATATCGGGGGCTATGATCAAATTGAGATGAAGATTTAATGATTTACATAGGTCTTTTACCAATTCGTACTCGAATCCCATTTCTGCGTCACGATATAGGAAATAGGTAGTGGGACCATACATGGTTAATACCCTCAATGTATCGGAAGCTTGTATTTCTGGCAAATCGCGTGCTGTGACGGTCTCCTCTTCTTGGATGGGTTGATTACACGAAAAAAGAAGAGGGAAACATAGAAAGCATGAAATGTAGAGCCATCTTTTCATGTCGATATTAAATACACATTGTTTGAAAGGTAAATATAGATTTAATAATCGAAAAAAACAATTTTTGCTTGTTTTTATGATGGAGTATTCTAATTATTTTCTTATTTTTGTTGTGTTATAAATGAACATTATTTGTAGCGACCCATACTTAATTTTAATTTTTTTCAAACTAAAAACATCAAGAATTATGTCATTAAACAAAGTTATTTTAATTGGAAATGTAGGACGCGACCCAGAGGTTCGCTATGTAACAGACAACGTACCTGTAGCTTCGTTTACCGTTGCTACCACTAAAAGAGGATACAAAACACAAGACGGAAAAGAAGTTCCTGAAAAAACCGAATGGCACAACATTGTGCTATGGCGTGGTTTGGCAAAAGTAGCCGAACAATACGTTAAAAAAGGAACTCAAGTGTACATTGAAGGTGAATTGCAAACCCGTAGTTGGGAAAAAGACGGTGTTAAACACTATACCACCGAAATTATTGCAGGCGATATGCAATTATTAGGTCGTCGTTCTGAGAATGCATCGAGTGCACCAGCAGCTGCACCAGCGGCTCCTTCGCAAAGCGAAGCAGCGCCTTTTGCAGCAGATGGCGGCAGCGACGATTTGCCATTCTAACAA
>JAGCMZ010000216.1 GCA_017646225.1 Paludibacteraceae bacterium
CGAGGTAGTACAACGTCCCGCATCGGTGGTAAAAGAATTGGTGGAAAATGCCATTGACGCTGGTAGTACTCAAATAGACATACACATCAAAGATGCAGGTAGAACCCTGATTCAAGTAATTGATAACGGCATCGGCATGTCGGCCGATGATGCCGTTACGGCTTTTTTGCCCCATGCTACCTCTAAAATACGACAAGCAGAAGACCTTTTCAACCTATCGACCATGGGGTTTAGAGGCGAAGCATTGGCCTCGATTGCCGCAGTAGCGCACGTGGAGCTACGCACCAAACGCGAACAAGACGAATTGGGATCGTGCGTATGCCTATCGGGCGGAACCCTAGAGAGCCAAGAGTTAATTGGTTGCAGCAAGGGTACCAACATTGCTGTGCGCGACTTGTTTTATAACATTCCGGCACGCCGCAAATTTTTAAAATCGAACGAAAGCGAATTTAGAAACATTGTGCAAGTAGTGGAGCAAATCACTTTGGCTCATCCTACCTTGCAGTTTTCGCTTCACCATAATGGGCAGGTAATTTACCAACTCATGCCCGAAAATACCCACAAACGCATTTTGTCGTTGTTTGGCAAAAAGTTAGACGGCAAATTGCTATCGGTACAAGTAGAAACCATTTTGGGTACCATTAGCGGTTACGTAGGGGCACCCGAAGCGGCCATCAAACGCGGCGCCTCGCAGTTCTTTTTTGTAAACAAAAGATACATTCAGCACCCCTATTTTAACAAGGCCATTCAAATGGCTTACGAAAAGCTGATACCCAGCGATGCCAGGGCACCTTATTTTATCTACTTTGACGTAGAACCCGCTAAAATAGACGTAAACATCCACCCCACCAAAACCGAGGTACGGTTTGAGGACGAGAAAGCTATTTTCCCCATTTTATCGGCAGTAGTGCGCGAAACCTTGGGGAAATCAAATTCCATTCCAACCATCGATTTTGACCAGGACGATGCTCCGTTTATTCCTGCCTTGCAAACGGCCAGTTTGGACAAACCCCAAACACCCAAGGTAACCTTTGACCCCTCGTACAACCCTTTTAAGAGCAGTGGTTATACCTCTAAAAAACCATCGGATCATTGGGAAGACTTATACCAACAAAAAAGCAGTGGTTTTACCTTTAAGGCAGAAGAAGAACCCAAAACAGCGGTAGCAACAAGCAACTCTGCTTGGGGTATCGAAACCGAGCTATTGCCCCCAACATCTGCCGAATACAAAGTGATGCAGTGGAAAAAGAAATACGTGGTGGTACTAACCGAAGCGGCCATTCAGGTATTTCATCAACACCGCTTGCACGCACGCATTTTGTTTGAGCAATACCTAAAACGCATGCAGCAAGCAGAGCGCTACAGCATGCCCCTTTTGTTTCCAGAGGTATTGGAACTATCGGTACAAGAAAATAGTTTGTTTACACAAGTAAGCGAAGATTTAACGGCTTTGGGCTTTGAATTTGAACCTTTTGGCAAAACTGCCTACCAAATTACATCCATTCCCGAAGGCTTGGGCGACAACAATCCTGTGCAAACCGTGTTAGATACCATGGAGCTGTTGCAAACCAATCCATCGGCTAGCAAAACACAACAAAAAGAATGGATGGCACAAACATTGGCAGAAAAATCGGCCATCAAAGCCGGCAAAGTGCTTACCGAGATGGAAATGAAACTGATGGTAGAACAGTTGGCAAACTGCCAAGACACTACCTATGCCCCCAATGGAAAACCCTTATCGGTTAGCCTGAACGAAAACGAAATTGAAAATAAATTAATATAAATTACATGAGTAACACTAACGTAAGGGTGCGTTTTGCCCCTAGTCCTACAGGTGCGCTACACATTGGAGGTGTTCGTACCGCTCTTTACAACTACCTTTTTGCTAAAAAACAAGGTGGTAAAATGATTTTGCGTATTGAAGATACTGACTCGGGCCGTTTTGTTCCTGGAGCAGAAGCTTACATCATTGAATCGCTTAACTGGTTAGGCATCCAATTTGACGAGGGCATTGGCCAAGATGGTTTGGCAACCTGCCGTCAAAGCGAACGCAAAGCCATTTATCGTCAGTACGTAGATCAACTTTTGAACGATGGTTTGGCATACATTGCTTTTGATACTCCTGCCGAATTGGACGCTAAACGCCAGGAAATTCCCAACTTCCAGTACGATGCGCAAACCCGCGGTAGCATGAAAAACTCGCTTACCCTTCCTAAAGAAGAAGTAGAAGCACGCATTGCAGCAGGCGAAGTTTACGTGGTACGTATTAAAATTGAACCCGGCATAGACATTACCGTCAACGACCTTATTAGAGGCAAAGTGGTAATCAACTCGTCTATTTTGGACGATAAAGTTTTGTATAAATCGGCCGATAACTTGCCAACCTATCACATGGCCAACATTGTGGACGACCATTTGATGGAAATTTCGCACGTAATTAGGGGCGAAGAATGGTTGCCTTCTGCACCACTACACGTATTGTTGTATCAATACCTAGGTTGGGCAGACTGCATGCCACAATTTGCACACCTACCTTTGCTATTGAAACCCGACGGCAACGGCAAACTAAGCAAACGCGATGGCGACCGCTTGGGCTTCCCAGTATTCCCCTTGGATTGGGTGGACCCTAAAACCGGCGACAAATCGTCGGGCTACCGCGAAGCAGGTTATTTCCCAGAAGCCGTTGTTAATTTCTTGGCGCTATTGGGTTGGCATGCCGAAACCGACCAAGAGTTTTTCTCGATGGACGAGTTAATTGAAGCGTTCTCGTTGGAACGTGTTAGCAAAAGTGGAGCTAAATTCGATTACGAAAAAGGCAAATGGTTCAACCACGAATACCTTATTCGTAAAAGCGACGAGGAGTTAGCAACTCTTTTAATGCCTATCCTGCAAGAAAAAGGCATTAAAACCAGCCTTAGCACCTTGGCAAGCGTAGTGGGCATGACCAAAGTGCGTTGCAACTTTATTAGCGATTTTTGGGCACAAATTAAATTCTTCTTTGAAGCTCCTACCGAGTACGATGCCAAAACCGTACAAAAACGTTGGAAAGCTACCTCGAAAGACGATATGCTAGCGCTTTACAATGTATTGGAAAACATCGAAGACTTTGGCGCCGCTAACAGCGAACAAGTGGTAATGGCATGGATTACCGAAAATGGTTTGCACATGGGCAACATTATGAATGCGTTCCGTCTTTGCATTGTAGGCGAAGGCAAAGGCCCTCATATGTTTGACATTACCGCTACCATTGGCAAAGAAGAAACCTTGCGCCGCCTAAAAACTGCGATTGAAACATTGGGATAGAATCCGACTCAACGAGTATCATATTTATGAAGAGAATAGGGTTTATATGGGTACTGATGGTAGCATGCATGGCATTGTGGGCACAAAACCAACCTCCCAAACACGAGTTTAGGGGGGTATGGATTCCTACTGCCTACAACAACTACTACCGCAACCTCAGCGTTGAACAACTAAAAGATACGCTGGTACAACAGCTGGATGCTTATCGAAAGATGGGCATCAATACCATTATATACCAGGTAAGACCCGAAGGCGATGCTTTTTACGCATCAGAACTAGAACCATGGAGCCGTTTTTTGACGGGTACACAAGGTCAGGCTCCCGAGGGTGATTTTGACCCCATGGCTTTTTTAATAGAAGAATGCCACAACCGTTGCATGGAGTTTCATGCCTGGATTAACCCTTATCGTGCCAACACCAACAAAAAAAATAAACTATCGGACGACAATCGTTATTACGCCAATAGGTACTTGTATGTATCGTACGGCAACCAATTGTTGTTTAACCCTGGTTTCCCACAAAACAGGGAACACATTGTTAAGGTGGTAGAAGACATCATTACCCGATACGATGTAGATGGGGTGCACATGGACGATTACTTTTACCCTTATCCGCTAAAGGGGTTAAAATTTCAGGATATTGACACGTACAAACGCTTTGCCAAGGCAGACGGTTTTGACACCCTTAACCAACTAGAAGATTGGCGCAGAAACAACGTTAATCAGCTTATTAAAGGCATTAGCGAAACCATCAAGGCTTCAAAACCTTGGGTACGCTTTGGCATTAGTCCGTTTGGCATTTACCGCAACAAAAAGCAAGACGAAAACGGCAGCGATACCAATGGGCTGTCTAACTACGACGATTTGTATGCCGATACCCAACTATGGATTAACGAAGGCTGGATTGACTACGTAATTCCACAACTGTATTGGGAAATTGGGCATCCAGCTGCCAACTATACTACCCTGCTATATTGGTGGCGCGAAGCCAAAGGGCCTAACACCCAATTGTACATTGGGCAAAGTGTAGATCGCAGTGTAAACCAATTTCAACAAAAATTGGATTTAACCAAAGGAGATGACCGCATTGGTGGCAACTGTTTCTTTACGGGCGATAACCTACTCACCAACAAAAATGGCATGCGCGATTCGCTTACCACACTGTACTACACACAACCTGCTTTTGCCCCCCAATACGCCCATATAGACAGCATTGCTCCCAATACGCCCCACCGTGTTTACATGGATTTAATGGGCGACGAGCCTCTACTCAAATGGGACATCAAACAGGGTAAAAAAGAAGAAGATAAAGCACGTTACTATGCGGTATATGCTTTTGACCCTTCGCTACCCATTGACATTACCGACATGAACAAACTTTGGTGCATCACCTCCAAACAAGAATGCCCTCTACCACAAGGCGAGGGCATCCAACCGTTATGTTTGCAATATGTTGTAACGTCACTAGACCGCCTTCACAACGAAATCCTTCCCAGCGAAGCATACCTGCACAAAGAAGAGTAAAGAATAACGTTATCCAAAAACAACCTCTACTCTACAACCTAGCGCACTCATTATCCTATAAACAGTAGAAACCTTAGGTTCTACATAACCATTTTCTACGCGCGAAATATAGGTTTTTGAGGTACCAATCTTTTGAGCTAATTCTAACTGTGTCATATTGGCATGCTTTCGGGCATCTTCTATTAAACGACCCGAATAGAACGCATATGCTTTTTCTTCTGCCTCAATGCGCTGTGCTGTTCCTATCTCTCCAAATAGGTTATCTAATACAGAATCGAAACTTTGTATTTTATGGTTATTCTCTGCCATTCTTGTCTTCATAATAACAACGTTTTAGGGTTAAAGCTAACTCTATTTCTTTTTTTGGAGTTTTCTGACTTTTCTTCTGAAAACCATTAAAGAGAACCACAATATTTCCTTCATCAAATATAAAAAAGATGCGAAAAATATTGCTATTGTATTCTATTCGCAATTCGTACAAACCATCTCTAAGGTGTTTTATCCATTTAGTTGGCAATCGATGTTGCGTTTTAAGTAGTAGCATCGCATAACCAATTTTTTCTTGTTCCGAATGTGACAAGCCATCAAAGAAACGTTCAAAATAACCACCATAGGTTATAATTTCTCTTAGTTCCATGGCAAAGATATTAAAAAGTTACCATACTTGGTAACTTTGTCGCTAAAATTTGACTCTGTAACCACATCATTACAAAAGAAGAAGAGGCTGATTTGTAGAATAAAATACTATGCCTTTGGAGGCAACATGTAGGGAATGTTTTCATAATGATTAGAATTAAGATGATTAATATAGGGCAAAGGTAATAAAAAAGGAGGACTTTAAAATTGTCCTCCTTTGAAAAATTTGGATTAATACTCATCCTTTACTAACGTAAAGTGTGCATTTATAGATTTTTGATCTATGGCTGTACGCAAGTTAAACACTTTCTTTTGTGGCAAATAACCAGGTTTTTCACAAAGAATTTCAATTTGTACATTTCCCGAATTATTATACGTCAAACCTTTTATATCAAATGTCTCGGTAGACTCATAGGGAGTTGTTGATTTATAGTTTTTGTTAGAATTCTTAACATCGGGAGTTGACGATATGATACGCCAATATACATCAGCACCCGCAGGTCTAGAAGTTACTTCCCAATTTAAAACAGTATGCTCTAAGGCAGTATTACCATCACCGTCTACTTGTTTATTACCTTCTTGAGCAGGCGAATCTGCGCGTTTTAAATAATATGCAATTCTATCCCAATCTATATCTTCTAAAGCATGAGCATAAGCTTGATTAATGGCTTTAGATGCCAATGTGTAGTTGTTACCTGCACCTGAAATTTGAGCTCTTCCTGTTACCACCGTTCTTGGATATACCAATTGGTTATCACTATCATGAACCTCTATTTCCATGCTTACCACACCAGACCAACCAATACCAGTAATATAACTCACATTATACTCTACTACTTGAACGGTCATCATATAATCTGTCGCAATATCAGCATCTAAATTAAATCCCATAGTACGCATGTACCTTCTTAAGCTTTCTTTAACGAAAGACATTACATCAGGGTATACCGATACATTTGGAATGGTTGTTACATAACTATCATGCTTTTGCAAAACTTTCTTCTTATACTCGTTTCGTGCATCTCTTACATTAAGTCTTACACCATAATCTAATTGAGCAAAACGATTTGAAAACGCTTCTGACACCAATGCCAAATTAATTGAGACTGTAGGTGTAGGAGTGCTACGAAAAGATGAACATGCGACTAGACCTAACAATGACGACAGTATCGCCACAACTACATTTAACTTTACTAATTTTCTCATAACAACTATTTTTTAGATTTTGTTTTGGGGGCTGGTTGCTGTACTGACTCTGGACGTTTTTCTATCAATTTAATCGCTTTTGCTGATACAGTACAATAATAGGTATATTTATTCCAACCTGTTTGTTCTATATTCATAGTGATAATAGGTTCGATTACACCATCTGCACCTTTTTCTTTTGCCAACTGAATCAAACGATATTTTGCGAGTTTTCTAGCAATATCTTCTGGGTCATTACGTTGATAGTCTGCATAATCATTTGCTAGATAACCTAATCTTAAAACACCCGAACTACTTTTTATTTCGGTAACTGGTACTCCTCCAAAAACTTTCCCGTCTTTTTTAATCTTAATTGAAAAGTCTCCTTGGGGATCTTTCAATGTGTATCCTTTACCATAGACTGTTGCTTCAATGGTTGCACTTGCTTCAATATTCTCAATTAAGTCATAATCTGCTCTTGCTAGATTTAATTCTTCAAGAGAAACCGAATTAATTGTACTTTTGGCGGTTGGAATAATGCTCTTAGAACAAGAAACCATCATTGTTGCCATTAACATAGCAACATAAATAAAACGTAAACCTTTTCTCATATTTAAACTATCTGTTATATCCCATCGACCCCTCGGGTTAAAATCTTAAATCGTATATTGCAAATTTAGGGAATTACGTATTAACACTTACTTAACAAGTGTAACGCATTGATACACGTTTTGTGTAATAATATTACACAGATTTTAAAGAAGGTAAATGCGATTGTACATAAGAACTATAAACGGCAAAGAAATCTACACCAAGAAGTTGGGATATGCGCAAAAGTAGTTCTGTATCGATGTAGCTACGAGCAAATATTTTATACACATTATAGCGGGTATAGTTCAATTCCTTGGCAAGCCAAGAGGGTTTACGCCCTTGCCTTTCCATTTCTAGCTTGATTAACTCTCCTATGTGTATTTCGGCTCTCATGCTGTTTAATAAAAGCCGAAGTCTTATTCAAATAAAAAAGGGTGAACCTCTGTTACTTATCTAACCCTGCAGGCTCGCCAAAGCCTTACTACATAAATAAGTACAGTAGGCTCACCCATACGGCGAACCTTGCACCTATTCTCATGTAGTTCTTTAAATTTGGCGATTTGCAGAGTTGAGAATAAGAGCTAACAGCTCTATCTAATATGTTTTATTTTGGTATTGTCTATTTCTAATCCTAGTATCCTTATCGTTATATCAACGAGCAAATATAATAAATGTTTCTAAAAACGAAAATCTACAGTTTTAATGGTTTACTACTTGAGCCAGCGGAAGAGGTCCATGCCGTTGGCGTAAATAAGCAAACCAAATAGAAGAATCATACCCACAATTTGGGCATTGACCATGAACTTTTGGCTAAGGGGTTTGCGACGAATGCATTCAATGAGCAAGAACAAAATATGACCACCATCCAAGCCGGGTATGGGAAGTAGGTTCATAAAGGCTAACACTACCGAAAGATAGGCAACAAATGTCCAGAAATATTGTGCCGAGAACACATTGGGGAACAATCCTGCCAAGGTTCCAAATCCGCCAATGCTGCTAGCTCCCTCTGGGGTAAAGACAATTTTAAAATCGTCGGCATAGCTGGTAAACATTTGAGTTCCTTCTGCCAATCCCAAGGGGAACGATTCAAAGAAACCGTATTCAATTTTGGTAATAGGAAGCAGCTCATAGTATGGGGTTAGGTATACCCCTAACATACCTTCCGCATCGGGGGTGGCTGTGGTAGTATACACATTACCCTTTCTGACGTATTCGATGGTAATGGGCGTTAATTTGTTCGACTTTAATACACCGTTGGCATCTTGGTGCGTAATCACCGTAATGCCATTCATGGCTACCACACTATCGCCTTCCTGCATACCAGCTACCTGCGCAGGACTCATATCCATCACTTTTTTTACTACAAACGGACAACGGAACGAGGCAAATCCTGTTTGCGCCGATACCAAGTCTAATTGCAGCGATTCGTCTATTGGAATAAGAACCGTATCATCTCCACGCAATACCTTTATTTCTTTGGCATTAAGAATGGAATGCATGGCATCGTAATCCAACGCTTCCAATTTTATGCCATCGGCCATTAGCAGTTTATCACCATCGGCAAAACCGTGTTTTTGTGCCACTTCAGAAAACGCCATACCGTATTTTGCATCGTCTAAAGCTACGTACTCTTTGCCGTACGCAAAAAGCAACATGGCATACACAATAACGGCCGTTAAGAAGTTCATAAACACACCGCCCGCCATAATAATAAGGCGTTGCCAAGCGGGTTTGGCACGAAACTCGTAAGGGGCAGGTTCTTTTTGCATTTGCTGGGTATCGAGCGATTCATCTATCATGCCCGATAATTTGACATACCCACCAAAAGGCAACCAACCAATGCCGTATTCGGTACCACTTTTCTTAGATGTATACTTGAAAAGGGTAAAACCTGGATTAAAAAACAAATAGAATTTTTCTACACGAACACCAAAAATACGGGCTGCTATGTAATGGCCCATTTCGTGTAATATAACCATGAGCGATAACGCTCCGACAAATTGCAAGAATTGAATCATTTCTTATTGGATTTTTTCTTCTACCATGCGTCTTACATGGGCGTCTGTTTCGACGTAATCTTGATACGTAGGTGCTTGGATAAATGGCAAGGTTTGCATGGCCCATTCTATCACATCGCTCATTTGAAGGAAACCTATTTTATCGTGCAAGAAAGCTTTTACCACCACCTCGTTTGCTGCATTCAAAATACAAGGAAGGTTACCACCTTTTGCCATGGCATCGTACGCAAATGCTAAATTACGGAAGCGATTGGTATCGGGTTTCTCAAAGGTAAGTGTGCCTATTTGTGCAAAATCTACCCTATCGTAGGCGTTGGGCAAGCGATTGGGATAGCCAAAAGCATACTGAATGGGCAAGCGCATATCGGGCATACCCAATTGGGCTTTCACAGAACCATCGGTAAATTGCACCATGGAGTGTACGATGCTTTGTGGATGCACCACCACCTCTATTTGCTCTTTTTGCACGCCAAACAACCATTTGGCCTCGATTACCTCAAAGCCTTTGTTCATCATGCTAGCCGAGTCGATGGTAATTTTGGCACCCATATCCCAATTGGGATGTTTAAGGGCATCGGCTTTGGTAACATGGGCCAATTGCTCCAAGCTAAAGGTACGGAAAGGACCGCCCGATGCCGTTAGCAATAGTTTCTCGATGCTTTTGTCTTGTTCGCCTGCCAAACATTGAAAAATAGCAGAGTGTTCTGAATCGACTGGCAAAATAGCGCTCTTATACTGGGCTGCCAACGAGCAAATCAACTCGCCAGCCACCACCAAGGTTTCTTTGTTGGCCAATGCAATGGTTTTACCTGCCTTCACCGCCGCGATGGTGGGTTGCAAACCAGCATAACCTACCATAGAGGTAAGCACCATATCGACCGATGACATGGCGACCATATCGCACACCGACTGCATGCCTGCAAATACCTTTACATCGTCTAAATCGCTGATGCTTTCTTTCAATTCAAGGTATTTGCTATCGTCGGTAACTATTACCATATTGGGTTTGAATCGACGTGCTTGCTCGGCCAACAACGACACGTTGCTATGCCCCGTAATAGCAAATAACTCAAACAACTGCGGATTGGCAGCTATTACCTCTAGCGCCTGTGTTCCAATGGAACCTGTTGATCCTAATATTGCTATCTTTCTCATTCTAACACTATGTATTGGGTGGGATCGAGTGCTTGCATGCCGCTCCACAGTTCAAAATGCAATACATTATCTGCTTTCTCGCCCATGGCAGCAATCACCTCGCCGGTTTTTACAATATCGCCCGATTTTTTGAAAATCATTTCGGCTCCTTTGTACACTGAAATATAATTATTGGGATGAATTACTTGTACGATGTAACCTTCTTGCGGATTGTAACCTGCAAACAACACAACGCCTTTATAAGCCGTTAACACGGCAGTACCAGCTTCGGTTCGGATATCAATGCCCAAGTGGTTTTTAACTTGAGAGAACTCGTCGGCAATAATACCTTTTACAGGTTTGATAAACACCAAGTTATTGGGTGTTGCATCGGGAGTGACAGAAGCAATGTTGTACTTTTCTGTTTGTTCGTATTCCTCGCAAAAGAGCGCTTCTTTCTCTGATTTTTCGATTAATTTTTCGTCGCGTTTGTGCGCCAACAAAGAATCGGACAATAGCGTTGTGTCGGCAATGGTAATATTGCCCATTACCACATCGCGAAAGGTACTGATGTAAGCCTGACGCAAACTAACCTCCTCGGTCAAAGAATCGATTACAATGGCCTGTCTAACAACTTCTTTACGCAAACCCACATCTACGTTTTCGGGAAGCAAATTTCGCAAGGGAGTGGCTATAATAAGAACAGAAAACAAGGCCAGAATAACCAACAACGTTGCTGCAGACCAAAATACAAAACGCAATGCCGTTACACGCCAATGCAGCAACTCTTCGAGGGTATTTTCGTTGAGCACCGAAATTTTGTATCGCATCCGAAGACGTTGTAGAAAACTGATGTTATTTCCGCGGTTCATACTCATGATACAAATAATACAATTGACAAATATACAACAAATAGTCGAAAGTTGCGATTAAGCAAAGTAGAGAAAAATAAATTTTCTTGTTTATAATTTATTTATTATCTTTGCGGTGCTTTAAAGCAATGGGCTCATAGCTCAGTCGGTTAGAGCATCGGACTCATAACCCGCAGGTCCTTGGTTCAAGTCCAAGTGGGCCCACCTAAAAACCGCTAACGACATGTTGGCGGTTTTTATTTTATTATTACCTTTTTTCTTTGGTAATTCATTTTCCTTTTTGTACATTCGCAGTCGTTATGAAAGTTATTACCAATTTTAAGCAATTTGAAGCAAAAGACTCGGCTGTCGCCATCGGTTTTTTTGATGGTGTGCACAAAGGTCATGCCATGCTGCTTCAACAATTAACCCAACAAGCCCAAGCACGTGGTTTACAGTCGGTTGTTATTACATTCGCCAAACACCCCCGTGAAACGTTGGGTGCTAGTTACGTTCCTAAACTACTTACCATATCGAACGAACGCATTGCCCTTTTGGAGCAATTCGGCATTGATGTATGCATCGTAGTAGACGCTACCAAAGACTTGTACGAACTATCGTCGCGCTACTTTATGCAACACTATTTGGTAGAGATTCTTCAAGCCAAATATTTGTTGGTTGGTTACGACCATCACTTTGGCAACGACCGCGAAAACGGTTACGATTACTACAAACAATTGGGCGAAAAATACGGTGTAGAAGTAGAAAAAGCAGCACCCTTCCAAATGAATGAACTTAACGTTAGTTCGTCGTTGGTAAGAAAGACCCTTTTGGATGGCCAAATGAAACAAGCCATCAACTATTTGGGTTACCCTTACTTTATTTGTGGTACCGTTGTATCGGGACAAAAAGTAGGTAGAACCATCGGTTTCCCTACCGCTAACATTGCCATCAACGATGTACGTAAACTATTGCCTAAACACGGTGTTTATGCTGTACGTTGCACCCTAGACAACGACGAAACCATATACAACGGTATGCTTTACATTGGCGAGCGTCCTACCTTTGTAACCCGCGCCGTGGCAAAAAGCATCGAAGCTCACTTATTTAACTTCTCGGGCGATATTTATCACCGCAAAATAAGGGTAGAATTTTTGGAATACGTGCGCGATGAGGCTCATTTTGATACACCCGACAGCCTAGCACGTCAATTACAAATAGACAGCGAAGAGTTGCAAGTTTGGTTCAAAAATCAAAAATTCTAATCAAAAAACCATACAACAAAGGGGCTAACTTAGGTTAGCCCCTTTGTGTTTTAAACACCTTCTAAAATCGATCGTTATCTAATGAATAGCATTTCGCGGTATTTAGGCAACGACCACAAATCATCGTCCACAATCAACTCTAGTTCGTCTGCATGGTAACGGATGGTATCAAAGAAAGGTAGAACGGTGCTTTCGTAAGCCAAAGCCTTTTCGCGTTCGTTTTCGATTTTGTTGGCGGTTTTGCGGGCGCTTACCATGCCTTCTACAGCTTTGGTAATTTGCGAGATGTGGTTTGCCAAACGTTCAATAAGGTTTTTGTTATGCTTCGATAACTCTGCAGCTAGCTCTACGCTGTATACTTGTTGCATTTTGTAGACGTTGTCGAGCAACATCGATTGGTAACGCGTAGCCACAGGAATGATGTGGTTAAGCGACAAATCGCCCAAAATACGTGCTTCAATTTGTATCTTTTTGGTATAGGTATCCCATTTTACCTCGTTACGAGCTTCTAGCTCTTTTTCGGTAAAGACACCTGTACGGGCAAACATGGCTACCGTATCTTCTTGGGTATACGCATCGTAAATAAGCGGAACACTGTTAATGCAATCCAACCCACGTTTTTTGGCTTCTAGTTTCCAGGCATCGCTATAACCATTGCCATCAAAACGAATGGCTTTAGAAGCTTTGATGTATTCTTTCAATACCTCAAAAATAGCGCTTTGTGTACTTTGACCTTTGCTAATTTTAGCATCGACAGAGGCTTTGAATTCCATCAATTGGTCTGCCATAACCGCATTTAGGGCAATCATAGCCGATGCGCAGTTAGCAGAAGATCCCACAGCACGGAACTCGAAACGGTTGCCGGTAAAGGCAAATGGCGAGGTACGGTTGCGGTCGGTATTGTCTAGCAACACTTCGGGAATGTGCGCCACACCCAAGTGCATTTTTTTCTTATCATCTAGCAAAATAGCCTCGTCGCTGTTGCTGCTTTCTAGTTTATCCAAAACAGCGCTCAATTGCGAACCCAAGAAGGCCGAAATAATGGCAGGAGGAGCCTCGTTCGCACCCAAACGATGGGCATTTTGTGCCGTCATAATAGACGCCTTCAACAAGGCATTGTTTTTATAAACAGCCATCAGCGCATTTACCAAGAAGGTAATGAACTGCAAGTTTTCGGCAGCGGTTTTACCCGGTGTAAATAGGCCTACACCCGTATCAGTACCCAACGACCAGTTGCAGTGTTTGCCCGAACCATTGATGCCAGCAAAAGGTTTTTCGTGCAACAAAACACGGAAACCATGCTTGCGTGCAATGCGGTTCATCAGCGACATCATTAGCAAGTTTTGGTCGATGGCCAAGTTGGTTTCGCCAAAGATAGGCGCAATTTCAAATTGGTTGGGTGCCACCTCGTTGTGACGGGTTTTGCAAGGGATGGCATATTTGTAAGCTTCGTATTCCAACTCTTTCATAAAAGCTTGAACACGAGCAGGGATAGCACCAAAATAGTGGTCTTCTAGCTGTTGGTTTTTAGCCGATTCGTGGCCCAACAAGGTACGACCTGTTAGCAACAAGTCGGGACGAGCAGCGTACAAGCCTTCGTCAACCAAGAAATATTCTTGTTCCCAACCCAAAAAAGAAGTAACCTTTTTAACCGACGTATCGAAGTATTGGCAAACAGCAGTAGCAGCCTTGTTTACGGCATTGATCGATTTCAAAATAGGGGTTTTGTAATCGAGTGCCTCGCCTGTGTACGACACAAACACCGTAGGAATACACAAGGTATCGTCTACCACAAAAGCAGGCGACGATGGGTCCCATGCGGTATAACCACGTGCCTCGAAGGTATTGCGAATACCTCCGTTGGGAAAACTAGACGCATCGGGTTCTTGTTGAATCAAGATTTTGCCCGAGAATTTTTCGATGATTTCGCCACCAGGAGCGCCTTTGTACTCAATAAACGAGTCGTGTTTTTCGGCAGTACCCTCAGTAAGTGGTTGGAACCAGTGGGTATAATGGGTTGCGCCCATGTCCATAGCCCATTTTTTCATACCTTCTGCCACGTCGTCGGCAATTTCGCGACCCAAAGGTTCGCCGTTATCGATCGATGCACAAATTTGCTGCATTACTTGCTGCGACAAATACTGCGCCATTTGGGCGCGGCCAAATACGTTTTTGCCATAGTAAGTAGATGTTGCCACGTCTTGTGGCGTTACAGCAAGGGGCTTTTTCTTGAATGCCTCGCTTACGACTTGGAATCTTAGGTTGCTCATAATGTATTTTACATTGTATTCGCAAAGATAATATATTTTGACGAATCGACAAACCGACGAATCGACTAATTGACGAATCGGTGATTCGGTGAAAGTTTGTGCAAGGCGAGTGCAGAGTCAAACTTGTTTGAACTATGCCGAGGCGCAGCCAAAAAACACGAAATGCGAAGCATTGAGTAAAGTTGCGATTAAGTGAGTGCAAAAACAAGTTACTTGGTTTTGCCGAGCGTGAGCAACTTCATGAGCGCAGTGAATAATTTTTGTGCAAGCCGAGAGTAGTAGGGACGCACGGCTCGTGCGTCCGTGGCCGATTTAACGTTGC
>JAGCMZ010000217.1 GCA_017646225.1 Paludibacteraceae bacterium
AGGAAGTTAAAAAGTATCCTTCTATGCGTTTGTTAGAGGATGTTCCTTTGTTTCCCATATCGTCTACACAAATTAGAGAAATGAAAGCGGCAGGCAAGGATGTGTCTATGTTTTTGCCAGGGGCGGTGGCAGAAGCCTACTCGTGATGGTAGGGCTCGCCTTTAATAATGGTGTATGCCCTATACAATTGTTCTACAAAGAATAGGCGAATCATTTGGTGCGAGAACGTCATCTTTGAAAACGAAATCAGGCTATTGGCCCTGTCGTATACCTTTTGCGAAAATCCGTATGGGCCGCCCACTACAAAATAAACCTTGCGTTTGCCAGCAAGGGCTCGTTTGTTAATTTGCTGCGAAAATTCTACCGAGGTAAATTCTTTTCCGTGTTCATCTAGCAAAATAACATCGTCTGCATCGGCAACCTGTTTTAAAATCAGTTCTCCTTCTTTTTCCTTTTGCTCGTCTTGGCGTAGGTTTTTGCTGTTCTTTAATTCGGGAATAACCTGAATAGAAAAGTCAGTATAAAATTTTAACCTAGCTAAATAATTGTCTATTAGCTTGTTAATATTATTGTCGGTAGTTTTGCCTACCACTAATAGCGTAATTTTCATATTTTTTTTTACCTTTGTAAAGGATAGTACGTAAACACTTTGTTGCTGCAAAGTTCGTAATATTTCGCCAAATAATCAAGTAACATGAAAATGCGTAAAGGTTGGATAAAATTAGCAGGCTTGCTATCTTGCTTTTGGAGCCTTTCTGCTTTTGGAGCAGGCTCTTTAGGTGAGCAATTGCAACATGCCTTAAATGCCAATATTCCCGACAAGGCATTGACTTGTTTTGCCCAAGAGATGGAAGTGTCGGTAATGGGCAAAGGTTCGGTTTGTTCCAACGAGCAGGCAGTAGAAATTTTACGTCAGTTTATGGAATCCAATCCTGTTGTTTCGTGTCAGATTTTGCACAAAGGCAAAAAAATGAATGCAGGATTTTACATCATGAATATTGTGGTTTCATCGCAAAAACGCTACCGTATTTATGCGTTGGAACGCAACGAAAATAATGAAAATTTAATTAGACAATTTAGAATCGATGAAGTCGTTGAATGATCAATTGGATGATTTGATTAAGTATTGGTTTGCCGAAGATATCGGCGATGGTGACCATACTTCGTTATCGTGTATTCCTGCTACAGCCATGGGTAAATCGCGCCTTATCATTAAAGATACAGGTGTATTGGCAGGTGTTGAGGTGGCAAAACGTATTTTCCATGCGTTCGACCCCGAGTTGAAAATCAATGTGTTTATAAACGATGGAGCCGAGGTAAAACCTGGCGATGTTGCTTTTGAGGTAGAAGGCAAAGTGCTTTCGTTGCTTCAAACCGAACGCTTGATGCTGAACATCATGCAACGCATGAGTGGGGTAGCAACCGTAACACGCAAATATGCTAAATGCTTGGAAGGCTTAAAAACCCAAGTGTTGGATACCCGTAAAACAACTCCTGGTTTGCGTATGTTAGAAAAAGAAGCTGTTAAAATTGGGGGTGGTACCAATCACCGCATCGGCCTTTTTGATATGATCTTGTTAAAAGACAACCACGTTGACTTTGCAGGCGGTATTGAAAATGCCATTCGTTCGGCTCAAAAATATTGCCAAGAAAAAGGCAAAAACCTTAAAATAGAAATTGAGGTTCGCAACTTTGAAGAACTAGAACGCGTAATGCGTGTGGGTGGTGTTAACCGCATTATGTTAGATAACTTTACCCCCGAAAATACCAAAAAAGCCGTTGATATGATTGGCGGACGTTACGAGGTGGAATCGTCGGGTGGTATCACTTTCGATACATTGCGTACCTACGCCGAATGTGGTGTCGATTTTGTATCGGTAGGTGCTCTTACTCACTCGGTTAAGAGCCTTGATATGAGTTTTAAAGCCGTATAATTTTTATATGTCAAACAAACCTTTAACATTGGGAACCAAAAGCATTGGTTCCCTTTTGTTGCATTATTCGCTACCTGCTATCATTGCCATGACAGCCAGCTCGCTGTACAATATGATGGACAGCATGTTTATTGGGCATGGCATTGGCGCAATGGCCTTGGCAGGTTTGTCGGCTACCTTTCCGTTTATGAACCTAGGTGCCGCCTTTGGTGCTATGGTGGGGGCTGGTGCTGCTACCGTGGTGTCGGTAAAACTAGGGCAACAAGATTACCAATCGGCCAACCACGCCATGGGCAATGTTATTTTGCTAAACGTGGGCATTGGTTTTTTGTTTTCGGTGGTTTGTTTGCTCTTTTTAGATCCTATTTTGTATTTCTTTGGAGCCAGCGATAATACCATTGCCTATGCACGCGATTACATGGTGGTTATCTTGTTGGGCAACATCATTACCCACTTGTATTTGGGTTTAAACAGTGTGTTGCGTTCTTCGGGGCATCCACGCGAGGCCATGAACGTTACGTTGCTAACGGTAGCGCTCAATTTTGTATTTAACTACCTGTTTGTGTTTGTAATACATTGGGGCATTAGAGGAGTAGCCATTGGTACTATTCTAGCGCAAAGCATAGGGCTTGCCATGGTAATGCGTTATTTTGTTAAACCCAATTCGGTGCTCCAACTTAAACGTCAATTTTTGAGTTTTTCGTCTAAAATAGCAGGACAAATTTTATCCATTGGGTTAGCCCCTTTCTGCATGAATGCCCTTGCCTGTGTGGTAGTTACACTTATCAATACCGGTTTGCAAAAGTACGGTGGCGATATGCATGTGGCTGCTTATGGTATTGACAACCGCATTGTGTTCTTTTTTGTGATGATGAACATGGGTTTTAACCAAGGTATGCAACCCATTGCAGGCTATAATTATGGGGCAAAAAAATACGATAGGGTATTGGTAGTGTTTAGGTATACCTTGTGTTGTGTAGTTGCCTTTGGAGTATTGGGTTGGATTGCTTGTCAATTTTTGCCTAATGCCATTGTATCGATGTTCTCTACCGATGTACAGCTAAATGAACTTAGTTCGTATGGGTTGCGTATTTTAACCTGTTTATTGCCTCTTATAGGCTTTCAGATGGTATGTACCAACTTGTACCAATCCATCGGAAAGGCCAAAATAGCTATCTTTTTGTCTACCACCCGCCAATTGTTATTTTTAATTCCTTTCTTGTTGGTGCTACCCACGTATTGGGGTACCGATGGTATTTGGTGGAGTTTACCCATGGCAGATGGCTTGTCGGCATTGGTGGTGGCGGTGATGATTATTAAACTGATTCGTGAACTTAAAACAAAACCTGTATGAAACCAGCACAACCCTTTATCATAACCATAGGTCGTCAGTTTGGAAGTGGCGGCAGGGGGGTGGCCAAAATCTTAGCCGATAAGTACAACATTCCGTTGTACGATAAAGAGTTAATCAATCGTGTATCGTGCGAAACGGGCATTAGTAACGATGTGTTTAAACAATGTGATGAATGTACCAACAATTACCCCAATGGTTCGTTGTTGGGGGGATGGTCGCTCAGTACGTTGTTTTCTACCACCAACCGCGAAATGCTATCGGGCGATTCGCTTTTTGCCATGCAATCCGAAACCATTAAACGCATTGCATCCGAAGGCTCGTGCGTGATAGTGGGGCGTATTGCCGATTATGTGTTGCGTCAGCACCAACCTTTGGTGTCGGTATTTATTACATCCGACGATGACGACCGCATTCGTCGTGTAGCCGAGTACGAACAAATAGCACCAGCGCAAGCCAAACAACTCATAAAGAAAGCCGATAAATTGCGCGCCTCTTACTATAATTTTTATTCTGAAAAAGAATGGGGCAGTGCCCCCTCGTACCATTTGTGCATCAATACCTCTAAAGTGGGCATTGAGGGTGCTGCAAAACTCATTATGCAGTACATAGAACAATGTGGATACACACAACAATAACCATAAATCCAAACAAGATGATAAAACGATTTGCCTTATTTTTCTTGGCTGCAGTAAGCACCATGAGTGTTTTTGCCAATGATGTAGAAACCATCGTCGATGAGCACGATGAACTGTCCAACGATTTTCGCATGCGTTTTGAGGTGGCAGCCGATTGGAAACCCGTTAAAAACCTAACCATAAACTTGGCGCAAGAGGTACGCATCAAAAACATGGCGTCGGAGTTAGATCGCCTTTATACCACATTGGACATTAGCTACAAGGTGCATAAATACGTAAAAGTAGGTGCTGCCTATTCTTTCCATGCCCTGTACAAAGGTAACGATGCTTGGCAGTTTCGTCATCGTGGTCGCTTGCATGTAACCGGTAGTTATTCGGTGGGCGATTGGGGATTTTCGTTGCGCGTCATGCCCGAAATGACCTATACGGTAAAAGAAATCAACGTGTTAGAAGAGGTAAATCCTGCCTGGATAATGCGTTCGCGATTCAAAGTAGATTATTCGTTTATCGACAAACCTGTTAAACCCTATTTGTACGTAGAAATGTTTAACCCTTTGGTGAACCCTACCTACGGCAATGCCTGGTTGGAGAAAATGCGCTATGCCATCGGTACCGAATGGAGCGTCGATGCCCACAATAAATTCGATTTCTATTACCTATTGGAACACGATATGGGACAAGACATCTCTGCTCAACTTCCCACCATCACCCGTACCCAAGGCAACCAGCTGAACCACATCATCGGCATCAAATACAAGTATATCTTTTAGGTAACCCCGTTAGGGGTAATCCCTAGCGACTAGCAACGACTATGACATACCCAAAACATTTTGAGCAAAAAATAGAGTTTGATAAGGTAAAACTACTGATTCAGCAGTTTTGCAAGGGGGCGCATGCCAAAGAACTGATAGACGGTTTAACGTTTACCGATAAACTGGACGATATTGTTGTTATGGCATCCGAGGCGCACGAATTTTGCAACATTTGCCAAGAAGAAAGCGATGCATTCCCTACCGAAGGTTACTACGACACCCGCAGTTACCTAAAACGCATTGCCACCGAGGGAACCTACCTTACCGAAACCGAATTGTTTGAACTGTACAAATCGTTGCTAACCATCCGTCGCATTGTACAATTTTTTAGCGTCAAGCCCGAAACAGATTATCCCTACCTAAAAAAGAAATGTGCCGATGTAGAGGCATTCCCAGAAATAAGTCGCTATATTGATATCATTATCGATAAATTTGGCCGAATCAAAGACCATGCCTCGGACGCTTTGGCACAAATACGTAGGCAAAAGATTCAGCTAACGGCATCGGTTTCCAAATTGATGAGCAACATCATTCGACAAGCACAACAAGATGGTTATTTAGAGAAAGATGTAACCCCTTCGTTGCGCGACGGTCGTTTGGTTATTCCCATAGCGCCTGCCTTTAAGCGTAAATTAGGGGGCATTGTGCACGACGAATCGGCTACGGGCAAAACGGTGTACGTAGAACCGGGTGCGGTTGTTGAAGCCAACAACCAAATTAGGGAGTTAGAGGCCGAAGAACGCCGCGAAATTATCAAAATACTTACCCTTTGCAGCGATTTTATCCGTCCGTACTTGGATCAACTCGCTTTATCAATGCTGTTTTTGGCAGAGATAGATGCCCTACGTGCCAAAGCCTTGTTTGCCCTAAAAATTGGGGCAACCCTGCCTCAAAGCACCCCATCGCCCCAATTGGATTGGAAAAGTGCGGTACATCCACTGCTATTTTTGTCGTTGCAAGAACAACACAAAGAAACCGTTCCGTTGGACATTACCCTTACCCAACAGCAACGTATTTTGCTTATTTCGGGACCCAATGCAGGGGGTAAATCGGTTTGCCTTAAAACCGTAGGGCTATTGCAATACATGTGGCAATGCGGATTGCTGATACCTGTAATGCCCCAAAGCACCATGGGTATTTTTCAGCATATTTTTATCGATATTGGCGATGAGCAATCGCTCGAGAACGACCTAAGTACCTACAGCTCGCACTTGAGCAACATGAAATACTTTTTGCGTTACGGCAACCATCGTACCTTGCTACTCATTGACGAGTTTGGCAGCGGTACCGAACCCCAAATTGGGGGAGCCATTGCCCAAGCCGAACTACAAATGTTTAACCAGCAAAAATGCTTTGGCGTCATCAATACGCACTACACCAACCTAAAACACTTTGCCTCGCAAACCGAAGGATTGGTTAACGGTGCCATGCTGTACGACCGCCACGAAATGCGCGCACTTTACCAATTGTCGATTGGCAACCCTGGTAGTTCGTTTGCGGTAGAGATTGCCCGTAAAATTGGATTGCCCGAACAAGTGATAGAGAAAGCCACCGAAATTGTGGGTAGCGAACACATCGACTACGATAAAAACTTGCAAGATATTGTACGCGACAAACGTTACTGGGAAAACAAACGTCAGCAAGTAAAACTGAAAGAGAAAAAAATAAACGAGGCAGACAAAACCTTGCAAGAGCAGTTGGCAAGCATCGAGCGTCAACGAAAAGAAATTATCCGTCAGGCTAAAAACGAAGCCAAACAATTGCTGGCCGATGCCAATGCTACCATCGAAAAGACCATTAAGGACATCAAAGAGGCCAAGGCAGACAAAGAAAAGACCAAGGCCATTCGTCAAAAAATAGAGCAAGAGAAAAAAGCCTTATTGGAAGAAGAACGCAAACCCAAAACAACTACACAAAAGGCAAAAAAACAACCTACCGAAGAAGTTGCTTTGCAAGTGGGCGATGCGGTTATGTACGGCGATAATGTGGGCGAAATTGTAGAAATCAAAGGCAAAAAAGCCTTGGTTGCCATGGGCAATATGAAACTCAACGTAGACTTGAACAATTTGCAAAAAGCCAGCCGAAAACAAGTTAGGCAACAAGAGCAAAGGGTGCAAGCGCCCGTTTGGACCAAAGGCGACAATACCTTGCGCGAACATCAACTCAAATTCAAAACCCAAATTGACGTGCGTGGCATGCGTGCCGACGAGGCTTTGCAGACCATCATGTATTACATTGACGATGCCATTATGATGGGCGTATCGACCGTACGCATTTTGCACGGTACTGGCACGGGTGCCCTCAAACAAACCATCCGCCAATACCTCTACACCGTACCCCAAGTGCGCTGCGCCAAAGACGAACACGTCCAACTAGGCGGCGCTGGCATCACCGTAGTAGAGTTTTAATAACCCCTAACTCCTAACCCTTCTCCCTACAATCAGCACCTTCGAGTTGTCGTGCAGGGTAGTGGCAAAAATATAGGTGTCGCCTCCGTCTTTTAGCTTTAGCTTTTTGCGTAAATCAGCCACCGAACCTGGAAAATTTCGGATGCTTAGGTTAGCCTTTTCTATGTCGTTTATTTCTTTTTTTTGTACTTTGGTAATGCGGTCGATGGTAAAAATACGTCCAGGGAAATGGCTTACCAAGGTATCTGATGTGTACAAATGGCTGCTGGGGTGCAATTTGTAAATGCCCAATTGCCCGGCAATTTGTTTAAAACCGCCTGCCTTTAAAATAGCGGCATTGGGTTCGTACAGGTATTGCATGGGGTTGGCGTAGGAGGCTACTCCCACTGTCTCGTCTTGTCGGTGAAACGAGAATAGTTGTTGTTGCGCTGTTTGGGGTAGTAGGTTAACGCATACCATTTTGGGGTTGTCGCACACTTTTTCGGCATCG
>JAGCMZ010000218.1 GCA_017646225.1 Paludibacteraceae bacterium
GGACGACCGCAACAACTGGGGGTATTACCCAGAAGACGTGGTAACTACCTCTAAAAATCAAGTACAAGTGGCCGATGCAAGATCGGCAGATTTGCAACGTTTATCGTGTGTAAATACTTTATCGGACAATTTAACCGTGGTTATACCAGAACACCCCTTGGTGCAAACCACTGGTGGTAGAAAATGGCCACGACTTCCTGCTGATTTTGATCCAGAAGTGCGTAAAGCTAAAATTCCAATTGCAGAACAAGTGTCTGCAGGTAGTACCCAAAAATTTGCACATACCATTGAGTTGGAGTATGGTGCAGCCATTAAAGGTGTAGAAAGTCTTAGAAATGGTACTGAACACTATAACAATGCGTTAACATCGGTAGAAATTCCTCGTAGCCAATGGGTATTGGTAGGTACTGTGGTGCAACCTATGGATCGTAGCAATATCAAATCGGGCAAATATTATTTGAATCGTTTACCTGAGGTGTATATGCACTATGTTGATGAAATTGATGCAGACGGAAACGCTACTTGGAGTAGCACATTTACCTCGTTAGAAGAAGAATTAGAAGCTACCAAAATTTATGCAGTAAATATCCCAGACGAATATGGTCCTGGTAAATTATCTGCAAGTAGATACTATAAATACAGAGATAAAACCATGGTAGGCGATGGTACCGTTAGTAAGTCTTTCAACTTTGATGGTAAGTTTGTAAACGATGATAATTTACCCTCGTACACCATTACGCCTGGTAGTTATGCAAAATTAAGCAATACCTATCCTTGTAACCTAAGTGCCACCGAAATTGAAAAAACGGGTGGACAAGTATTGTACTATGATTACAAAGAGGGTTCGTTTAAATCTTTCGATCCTAATAATGGTGATGTGCAAATTAAAATGCAACATGGTTTCTTGTACAAACACGCAACGGCTGATAGGTTAAACATTACGGCTGATATGCTTGCCGATGGTAATACACGTTCTCGTTCTATTGCTGCTACATTGCCTGTTGCTTCAATTAACTTGCGTAATGGTAATGAAAGAGTGGGTTCAAGTAACATCATTATCCGCTTAGATGAGCAACAACCTATGGGAATGCCCGCCCAAACAGATGCAGAGAAAGTATTTGCACCTAATGCGGGTACACCAGAATTGTACATGATGGCTTACGATAAGAAACTAATTAGAATGAACGTAGCTTCGGCTACACAAACCATTCCATTGGGTATCCGCCTACGCAAAGGCATGAACGTACGTTTTGAAAAAGAAAACATTCAAGGTTTTGATAAGGTTATTTTGATAGATGCCTTACGTGGTTTGGAACACGATTTGGCAGAAGCTCCTTTCACTACGGAATGGTTAGAAACTGGCGATATTGAAGGTCGTTATTTCTTGAACTTGGTTCCTGCCGAGGATGATTTTGTGGCAGATGACGAATTGGAAACCAATGTGGATGAGATTGTTACGAATAGTTCTATCAATATCTACATGGTGGAAGACAATATGGTGCGCATTGTTACTAACAACGTAAATCTTGAAACTGTACTTGTAAGCGATATGCTTGGTAAAACCATGGAATACCAAGCTTATGGAAACTTTAAAGACATTGTCTTACCATACGCTCAAGGTGTGTATGTAATTCAAGTGATTGGGGATAAGTTAACTAGAACAGAAAAGGTGATTGTAAAATAAATGGACGAATCGATGAATCGGTGAATCGGTGAATCGAATTAAGTTTGAATCACCCATCCCGATTAGTCGATTAGTCGGTTAGTCGATTAGTCAAAAGAATGAATATGAAAAAACAAATTTTATTGATAGTAATGACCTTGTGTGCCGTGAGTGCCATGGCGGTTAGTTTACCACGTGTTTCATACCAGTCTTATAATGCTAGTATTCCTACACAAGAGGGTTATTCGCTAAGCATAGGTACTACATTTGTTAACCATTCTACTGTTGGTGCATACGAGGATGTATGTGGTGCGGATAGTGGCTTTGGTTCGTCTGATGTGCATAAATGTCCCAGTTGTTGTACGGATAATGCGTACGACCCCTGTATTAGAGAAAAAGGGGAAGAGGCATGGCAGGAGTGCGAGTCTTTGCAAATAACATGCATCAACAATTGCGAAGACTATGCATTGAACGAATATCGCAATCCCCTTGACGCCCCCACGGCTTTCCTACTTGCCCTAGTTGCCGCATACGGTGCCGTAGCGGTGTATCGCAAAAGAATGCAAGAGTGTAATGAATAAAATAGAAACACACTAATTTAAAAGGTTCTGAGCAAAAGTTTGCATCAGAACCTTTTTTTTGTACTTTTGTAGATGCTATATCTCTAAAAAGATGGACACTTTTCAAGATGGCTAACTATATCGGCCAAGACTTGCTATATTACCACATTTATGATATTTTTTTGCTGTATGATAGAGAATAAAAAACATATTACACAAGAAAAATTAAATGCTTATCGCTTCTTATCGGGCGAAGAGCCTACAGATGAAATGCTTGAAGCTATAATGATTGAGGTGGCACAAGAGGCAAAAGAACGTAACCAACGTGCTACAGATCGTTATTGGGAAGAAATGAGGCTAGATATCATAGAGAAACAAAAGTATTGGGGACCTATACTAAAAGACCTAAAAAAATGAGTGTGAATAGAAAACCAGAATTAATTATTATCGCTGGGCCAAATGGTTCGGGGAAGACATCGGTTACTCAAAAATTTTTGCATCATGAATGGTCTGATGGAACTTTGTATATTAATCCGGATATCGTAGCAAATGAGA
>JAGCMZ010000219.1 GCA_017646225.1 Paludibacteraceae bacterium
AATTCTCTTTCAATATCACTTCTTACGGAAACGTAAATTCTCTCAGTTGCGATTTGCTAGCAAAGACTGAGCATTCTGAATGGCCGCGTCGGTAATGGTAGTGCCGCTAAGCATTTTGGCAATAGCGGTAACGCGTTCCTCGTCGGTAAGCAAACGTACGTTGGTTAGAACGTCATCGCTTTCTTGTTTGTGAACAAAATAGTGTTGGTTGCCCAAGGCTGCTATTTGTGGCAGGTGGGTGATGCAGATAATTTGAGCCGATGTGCTCATTTTTTGTAGCATGCTGCCCATAAGCGATGCTGTTTCGCCCGATATACCCGTGTCAATTTCGTCAAAAATAAGGGTGGGTAATTGGGTCGCATTGGCCAATAGGTATTTGATGCAAAGCATAAAACGAGCAATCTCGCCGCCCGATGCAATCTTAGCTGCTGCTTGTGGAGTGGTGGTTTTGGTAGGTGCGTATAAAAACTCTGCCGCATCCTTCCCCATGGGCGATAGGGTATTGAGTGTTTGCAATCCCACTTGAACCGTAGCATGTTGCATGCCCAATTGTTTCAATTGGTCTTCCAATACAGGTGCCATTTCTTGGGCTGCTTTTTGGCGAACAGCGTGCAGTTCTTGTGCCAGTTTTTCGGCAGTTGCCAATGCTTTGGCTTGCTCTTTCTGTAAGGTTGCAATTTGTTCGTCAGCTTGACTAATGTGTTGCAATTGTGCCTCTAGTTGGTTGCGCAAGTCAATCAGTTCTTCTACGGTAGTTACCTTGTGCTTTTGCAATAAGGTGTATAGCGTATCCAAACGTTCGCGATTGGCTTCTAGTTGAGCAGGATTGGCTTCGATGCGTTCGGCACCGTTGCTAATATCGCCTGCAATATCTTTTAGTTCAATGTACGAACTTTCCAAACGTTCGCTCCAGGCTTGGTATTCGGTAGAAAAACTAGCAATGCTGTTGCATTTGTGTGCCACCTCTTTTAGTTTGCTTACCAAGCCGTTTTCGTCTTGCAACAGCGCATCCATGTACAGCAAACTGTTCTTGATATCGTGCGCATGCTCCAATAACTCGTTGTCTGCCTCCAAGCTTTCCAATTCGCCAGCTTGCAATTTGGCTTTGTCCAATTGCTCAAATTGGTATTGCAAATAATCGTATTCTTCTTGTGCCTTAGCGGCCAATTGTTGGGTTTCTTCTAGTTGGCTACTAACAGTTTTGTAGTGTTGGTAAGCTTGTTGGTAATTTTGTAGCAAAGCCTCGTTTTGGGCATAGGTATCTACTACCTTTAGCTGAAACTTGCCATCGCGCAATAGCAAGTTTTCGTGTTGAGAGTGAATGTCAATAAACAAGGCACTCAAGGTTTTTAATACCCCTGCACTAACCGGCGAGTCGTTCAAAAATTGCCTGGTTTTGCCCGAACGATACAATTCACGGCGCAATACGCATTCGTGGCTATAATCCAGGTCGTTCTCTTCAAAAAACGAGGCAAGTTGGTACGATTCAATCTGAAAAACAGCTTCAATAACACATTTGTCCTCTCCCTCGCTAATGTATTTAGCATCGGCACGAGCGCCTAAAACCAAGTTGAGCGCACCCAATAGAATGGATTTACCCGCGCCCGTCTCGCCTGTAATAACAGAGAATCCGTGGCTAAAGTCGAGGGTAATTTCCTTAATAAGGACAAAATTCTTTATGTAAAGCGACTGAAGCATATTATTTTAATGCATCCATGCGGTGTTGTAGGGTAGGAGCCAAATAGGTCATCACATCGTACGCGTTTTTTCTCTCGGTAGGGGTTGCCTTCGAGTAAATGTTGATGAGTTCGTCCAATTTGGTTTCCACAAATCCGCCTACAATAATGTTCGATGGACGTTCTTTGTAGATATCTTTTAAGATGGTTAATTTTTCGTTTATTTTGGTGCGGCTCTTATCGGGCGAGATACCCATTTCGTCCAATCCCAATCGGTGGTAGGTGTACAAATACTCACGATAAGGTTTTGCGATGTCGTCTACAATGCTATTGATAAGGGCGTAACGGTTTCTGCCGTCTTCAAAAGCACGCCAGCCCGTGGTGTTGGTACTTTGGGCTTGGTTTACAATGTCTTCAGCTTTTTTGTAAAAAGGAGTGCCGCCTAGCAATGAAAAAGAGTCGCTATCGGTGCCAATGATGACGTAGGCATAGTATGCCAAGATTTCGGTTAGGTTGTTGCCAAACGATGTTTCGTCAAAGGTAAGCGCGTCGCCTTCGTAATAAGAAAACTCTACCTTTTGGTCTTTAAAGCTAAAGATAGGCGATTTGTAATTGCTGTTAAAAATAGGACGCGTAGATTGAACTTGCATTTCACCGGCAAAACTATTACCGCTTTGGGTGCTAATAATGAGGTAAACGCTGCATTCAATGCGTTCTTCGGTAAGGTATTCGTAGTCAGTCCAACGGCGTTCGTTCATAAACTCAGTAATGGACTTTTCGAGCGACTCAAATACAGAACGGTTGGTTCCTTGTATTTGATCGGCATTTACTGTTACCTTGCAATTGAGCTCGTGCGCCGAAAGGGTAGCGCAAGCCATTATACCCA
>JAGCMZ010000220.1 GCA_017646225.1 Paludibacteraceae bacterium
CGCCCCATGCGTAAAATTGTAGGCAAAAACGTCATTCAATCGGTCAAACACGAGCCCTACTTTATCAAAAACGTCAACTATTACGTACTAAACGATGCCAACCAATTAAACGACACGGCTCTCGTTCAATCGTTAGACACCACATCGTACAAGGGCATGACGATTCATACCAACAACAAGTTTGTACGTCCATCGGCTCTATACAATTGTACGGGTATTGAAAGTGGACATCTGTACCGAGACAAAGATACCGAACAAACCTATGCTCGTTTATCGACACTACACATTTTTAAATACCTGAACATTAACTACCAAGAGCGTCCCGACAGCATTGTCATTGTACCCAAAGCAAACGTTCAAGACAGTTTAATGTACGGAGTGGAAAACATCGCTACACACGATACATTGCGCTACAAACAAGTAGATTGCAACATTACAGTTACCCCCGATAAACTGCAATCGTTCAGTTTTGAATTAGAAGGCACCAACAACGAGGGCGACTTTGGTATTGCTGGAAAATTTGGTTACAACCACAACAATATTTTTAAGGGCGGCGAAACCTTTAAATTCCAAATAAGGGGTGCGAACGAATCGCTTATTGGCACACGCTCTATTTGGGACATCAGTACCGAAGCAGGGTTGCAATTCCCCACCTTTTTATTCCCCTTTGTTAAGAAAGAGTTTATATGGGAAAATACCGCTACCACCGATGTATACGTTAACTTCAGCTACCAAATTAGAAGTGAATACTCGCGTATCATTGCCGGTGCGGGTATGCGATACAACTGGCAAACCCCTAAAAAGGTACACCATTCACTCAACCTAGTAGACTTTAATTACGTTTACCTGCCCTTTATATCCGACTCGTTTAGGGAAACCATTGGCACCTCGCTACTAAAATACAGTTACGAAGACCACATGATAATGAGTTCTTCGTACGGCATTTCGTATTCGGGTCAGACAGGCAAAAACAAAGATACCTACAACATTCGTGCATCGGCCGAAATTGGCGGTAACCTTTTGTACGGCATCTGCGCTGCCGCAGGCGCTACGCAAGACGAAAACGGTTCGTACCTATTGGGCAATATTCCTTTCTCGCAATACGCCAAGGTAGATGCCTCGTTTAGCTACAACCAAGTGGTAGACGAAAAGAACTCCATTGTGTACCATGCCGGATTTGGTGTGGGTGTTCCCTACCTCAACTCGAGCATTCTACCCTTTGAAAAACGCTACTACGGCGGTGGTGCCAACAGCGTAAGGGGCTGGTCGGCACGTTCGTTAGGTCCTGGTTCGTACAACGCTGGTACCGATATCGACTACATGAAACAATCGGGCGATATCAACCTAAACTTGAACATCGAATACCGTACCAAACTGGTATGGCTATTGGAATTAGCTGCCTTTATAGACGCGGGAAATATCTGGACATTGGCAGACGAAGGACAAGCAGGAGGACAATTCAAATGGGATCAATTCTACAAACAAATCGCTTTGGGTTACGGCATTGGTTTGCGCCTTAACTTCGATTTCTTTGTGGTTCGTTTGGACTGGGGTCTAAAAGCCTACGATCCAGGTGCTGCACCAGGCGAAAACTGGCGTTTCACCCCATCGTGGAATATTTTAAAAGACACCGCCTTGCATTTTGCAGTAGGTTATCCCTTCTAGACGATGCAAAGCCATTACTTTTTTTTGTGGATATAAAAAAATATCGTACCTTTGCGCTCGATATAATGGTCTCGTAGCTCAGCTGGATAGAGCAACAGCCTTCTAAGCTGTGGGTCGTGGGTTCGAATCCCGCCGGGATCACGATAAAAGGTTCGCTAATGCGAACCTTTTATCCTTTAATCGCGAACCTTGTACGAATAATCAACATGGCCGACAACTATTTAGAAAAGCAATACGCCGACTACGAAAAACGTCGAGCAGAATGGGAACGCCAAAAGAAACTAGGCAAACTCCCCAAAAAGAAATCATAAAAAAAAGCGAAGCTCTTATGAACTTCGCTTTTTTAGTAGCGGGAACGAGAGTTGAACTCGTGACCTCCGGGTTATGAATCCGACGCTCTAACCAACTGAGCTATCCCGCCATCTGTCTCAAAGACGGTGCAAAAGTAATCAAATTTATTGAATTACGAAAATTTGAAGGCGAATTATTTTACAAATTTTACTGCCACCCAGTTATTTTGTTCTTTAACACCTACTTGTGTTAAACCTAAATCACTGGCACACTGAGCAATAGCAGGGATATCTTCGGTATAAAAACCACTCATATAAAGTAC
>JAGCMZ010000221.1 GCA_017646225.1 Paludibacteraceae bacterium
AGGCTACTGGTAATTCCATAACAACTGCGAAGATAATAAAAAATGTTGAATCGTTGAGTTGTTTATTCGTTTAGTCGTTTAGGTGATTCAACGATTAGTCGATTCATCGATTAGTCAAAAAAAAGTATCTTTGCATCATGAACCCTCAAAATAGTTGTCATCGCGGACGTTTTGCGCCATCGCCCACTGGTAGAATGCATCTAAGCAATGTGTATTGTGCCCTTTTGTCGTACCTTTCGGTAAAGAGCAAAGGGGGCGACTGGGTGCTCCGCATTGAGGATTTAGACCCACAGCGTAGTAAACCCGATTTTGCCCGATGGATAGAAGACGATTTGCATTGGTTGGGGTTAGATTGGGACGAAGGTGGTAGCAAAGGTGGATTGTATGCGCCTTATTATCAGAGCGAAAGAGCTGATTATTATGCCTTTTTGTTTGAAAAAATAAAAGATCAAACCTATCCTTGTTTTTGCCGTAGAGCCGATTTGTTGGCAGCATCTGCGCCGCATGCATCCGATGGCAGAGTGTTGTATGCAGGTACGTGCAAAAATCTATCGACCGATCAAATAAACCTTAAAATGCAAACCCAAAAACCGGCCATTCGTTTGCAAGTTCCCCACCAAAACGTATCGTTTGTAGATGGCTTGTATGGTTTTCAAAACATTGATTTGCAAGATTTTTATGGCGATTTTGTGTTGCGTCGTACCGACGGAACGTATGCGTACCAACTAGCTGTAGTGGCTGACGACGCAGCCATGCGCATTACCGAGGTGCTGCGGGGTAACGACTTGCTTTCTTCTACGCCTGCGCAGCTATATTTGTACAATTTGTTGGGCTTGCAAGCGCCATCGTTTACTCATGTGCCTTTGCTTATGTCGTCTAAATCGGGCGAGCGTTTGTCTAAACGCGATGGTTCGCTCAGTATGGAGGCGTTGCGTGCCCGTGGCGTTTTGCCCGAGCAAATTTGGGGCATGATAGCACACAAAATAGGATTGTTGCCTCAAGAAGAACCAATATCTGCCAAAGATTTAATACCTTTGTACGATGTAAATAAATTACCCAAACAAAACATTACCGTTTATTCCGAATAATATGCCACAAGCTACTTTATACCTTATTCCCACCACCTTGGGCGATACGCCATGGCAAGATGTGATGCCCACATCAAATGCCACTATCATTACTTCGCTTAAGTTTTTTATTGTAGAAGAAATTAGAACGGCTCGTCGCTTTTTAAAAAAGGTAGATAAAAGTATAGATATCGATTCGCTTACCTTTTATACCTTAAATAGGCATACTAAACCCGAAGAAATTGCTTCGTTTTTAGCGCCTATGGCCAAAGGTGAGTCGGTAGGTGTTATTTCAGAGGCAGGCTGTCCTGCTATTGCCGACCCAGGTGCCGATGTGGTGGCCATTGCGCAGCAAAAAGGGTACGATGTGATGCCTTTGGTAGGGCCATCGTCTATTTTGCTTTCGCTGATGGGTTCTGGTTTTAATGGGCAAAGTTTTGCTTTCTTAGGTTATTTGCCTATAGATGCTTCCGATAGGACTAAACAGTTAAAACGCATGGAGCAGCGTATTTATGGCGAGCATCAAACGCAAATCTTCATCGAAACGCCTTATCGTAACATGAAATTGGTAGCCGATGTCTTGCAGCATTGTCAATCGCATACCAAATTGTGCATTGCTTGCGATTTAACCTTGCCTACACAATCCAGAAAAACGTTAACGGTGGCGGAGTGGAAAAAAAGAACGCTTCCCGTATTAGAGAAGCGTCCCACAATATTTCTTTTATATAAATAATGATTTTATAGGGTAATTTAGTCGTTGTGCTCATGCTCAAAATCCTCATTTACTTCAGTAAACTCCGGTTTTTCGCAATCGCACGCCTATAAATTCCTCCTCTAAAATCATTATTTAGGTGAACTTGTTGTAATTTTTTACCAATCTACTTCTATATCCCCGTCTTCGTCGTCGGTTGGAGTCTCTTCTTCGTCGTCTTCGAAGTCAATATCGTATACGTCGCGGTCGCGGTGAACTAGGTTTTCGGTAGATACAGGCTTGCGGTTAATTTCTTCCCACAACATGTCTTTTAATTGTTCGATGCCTCTGCCTGCAACGGCCGATATAAATACGTGTGGAATATCGGGTAGGTCTTTGCTAAGGCCTTCTTCTAATTCTTCGTCTATTAAATCGGATTTGGTAATGGCCAATACGCGTTGCTTGTTAAGCATTTCGGGGTTGTATTGGGTTAGCTCGTTAAGCAATATTTGGTAGGCTTCTTTGATGTCGTCTGCATCGGCAGGAACCATAAATAGCAATACCGAGTTACGTTCTATGTGGCGTAAAAAGCGCAAGCCAATGCCTTTACCCTCGTGTGCTCCTTCTATAATACCAGGAATGTCGGCCATGACAAACGATCGGCCATCGCGGTAACCTACAATGCCCAAGTTGGGCTCTAAGGTGGTAAAAGGATAGTTGGCAATTTTGGGTTTGGCTGCCGATACAACCGAAAGTAGGGTAGATTTGCCCGCATTAGGGAATCCTACCAAACCAACATCGGCCAATACTTTTAATTCTAGAATAACGGTTTTTTCTATAGCAGGTTCGCCGGGTTGTGCAAAACGGGGTGTTTGGTGTGTAGCAGTTCTAAAGTGCCAGTTACCCAAACCGCCGCGGCCACCTTTTAATAAGATTACCTCTTCGCCATGGTTGGTAATATCGCAAAGGTACTCGCCTGTTTCGGCATCGTACACAATGGTGCCACAGGGCACATCAATGATTTTATCAGATCCGTCTTTGCCAAAACTACGGCTAGCGCCGCCTTTTTCACCATCGCCAGCAAAAATGTGCTTGGTGTATTTAAGGTGGAGTAGGGTCCAATAGTTGTTGTTGCCACGTAAAATAATGTGGCCACCACGGCCGCCATCGCCACCGTCTGGTCCGCCTTTGGCAATGTATTTCTCGCGGTGAAGGTGCATAGAACCTGCGCCGCCCTTGCCAGAGCGACAATATATTTTTACGTAATCTACAAAGTTAGAGCTAGCCATAATTTATTTTTGGTGAATCGGTGAATCGGTGACGAATTGATGAACGAATGTGAATAATCGGTGAAAATTTGGTGCTGTGTGCTGATTACCGAGAGTGAGTGGTAATCTATAATATAATAAACCGGTAAATCGAAAAACCGATTGACCGGTTAGTCGATTTGCCGATTAGTCATCGCGAAGCGATTATTTAAGATTGTCGATTGCGGTGCAGATAGAGGCAAAAACTTCGTCCATGGTGCCTGTGCCTTGAATGCGAACGTGTTTGCCTTGTTTGTCGTAAAATTGAATAACGGGCAATGTTTTTTGTTCGTATACGTTGATGCGTTCTTGAATGGTAGCCAAGTTGTCGTCGCTACGTCCCGATGTTTTGCCGCGGTTTAGCAAGCGTTTTACCAATTCAGATTGATGAACGTCGATGTTAAGCATGATGCTTACGCGTAAGTTGCGTTTTTTTAGCAAGCTATCAAGGGCTTCTGCTTGTACCACGGTACGTGGAAAACCATCAAAAATAAAGCCTTTTGCGGTAGGGTGTTGGTCGATGGCGTTATCTAAAACGGTAATAATAACATCATCGGGTACAAAATGTCCTTTAGAAATAAGACCTTCGGCAATTTTGCCTACTTCGCTACCTTTAGCTATTTCGGCGCGTAAAATATCGCCAGTTGAAAGGTGTACTAAACCGTATTTTTCTACAATGTAGTCACTTTGAGTACCTTTGCCTGAGCCTGGAGCTCCAAAAATTACAACGTTAAGCATAGTATGGTTGAGGTTAAGATTTTAATTCTCTTATTGAACGATAATGTGCAGTTCTTATAAGCATAAAATCGCACAAAATTACGAATAATATAGGAATCTCCAAAATATTTACTGTTAAATCGTCCAATCGCCTAAACGCCTCACCGCCTCACCGAATTTCAGTGCAAGCCGAGCGCAGAAGCAAACTTGTTTGGTTATGCCAAGGCGCAGCCTGAAATCATGAAAAGCGGAGCTTTGAATAATAAACGATTCGTCGATTAGTCGATTAGTCAATTATGCACATAATACCGCTCGCCTCCGCGTAAATCTGCCCAGTAGTATTTGAGTGGTTGTTTGGCAGGGCCTTTGCAAACGCGTCCTGTGCCGTTGCCTACCTCAAATTCGCTGCCGCAAGCAGGGCAGTGCAAAAAGAAATCGCCTTCGCCCGTTTGTTGGAGGGTAAATTCGGCTTTGGCTTCGTAGGGACAACAAAGATCAAATGCGCAAAGGTGGTTGTCGATGGTGCGTACTACTAATACGCCGCTTACGCCATACGAACCCTGAAGGGTAAGTTGTGCGGGTTTCTCCTTGGTGTAG
>JAGCMZ010000222.1 GCA_017646225.1 Paludibacteraceae bacterium
ACTATTTGTACGGGTATGGCAGCATCGATGGCGGCCGTATTGCTTACCGCAGGTGCTAAAGGCAAACGCTCGGCGCTAAAACACTCGCGCGTGATGATTCACCAACCTTTGGGTGGTGTGCAAGGCCAAGCATCGGACATCGAAATTACCGCTCGTGAAATTCAAAAACTAAAACAAGAATTGTACACCATTATAGCCGACCACTCGGGCAACCCATTTGAACGCATCGAGAAAGACTCAGACCGCGACTACTGGATGACTGCCGAAGAGGCCAAAGCATACGGCATGATTGACGAGGTGTTGATTAAAGCAAACAAATAATGGCAAAAAACGAACAAAGATGTAGCTTTTGCGGACGCAGCGAAAGAGAAGTAGCCATGCTGATGACGGGGCTAAACGGCAACATTTGCAACGAATGTGCCGAAAGTGCCCACGAAATGGTACGCGAAACCCTAAAGCAAAAAAACAAAAGCAGTTTGGGATTGAGCATGGAAGATTTGCCCAAGCCCAAAGAAATTAAAGAATTCCTAGACCAATACGTTATTGGCCAAGATAGCGCTAAAAAAAGCCTTAGCGTAGTGGTATACAACCACTACAAACGCTTGTTGCAAAAAGACATGGGCGACGAGGTAGAGATTGAAAAATCGAACGTTATTATGGTAGGTTCTACGGGTACAGGTAAAACCTTGCTAGCACGTACCATTGCCAAAAAATTGCACGTTCCTTTTACCATTGTCGATGCCACCGTACTAACCGAAGCAGGTTACGTGGGCGAAGACATCGAAAGCATTCTTACCCGCTTGCTACAAGTGGCCGATTACAATGTAGAGGCCGCCGAAAGAGGCATTGTATTTATCGACGAAATTGATAAAATTGCCCGCAAAGGCGACAACCCCTCTATTACACGCGACGTTAGCGGCGAGGGCGTACAACAAGGTTTGCTAAAATTGTTAGAGGGATCTGTGGTAAATGTTCCACCCCAAGGTGGCCGCAAACACCCCGAACAAAAACTGATTGCCGTAAACACCCAAAACATCTTGTTTATTTGTGGTGGTGCTTTTGACGGCATCGAGAAAAAAATTGCAAGCCGTTTGAATACCAAAACCGTGGGTTACTCGGCATCGAAAGAAGTACACAAAATAGACCGCGAAAATTTGTTGCAATACATCGCACCCCAAGACTTAAAGTCGTTTGGGTTGATTCCAGAGATTATTGGTCGATTGCCTATTTTAACGTACTTGGATCCGTTAGACAGGGCCGCCTTGCGTCGTATTTTGGTAGAGCCTAAAAACTCCATCATCAAACAATACATTAAACTGTTTGCCATGGACGGGGTAGACCTATCGTTTACAGACGAGGCATTGGATTACATTGTCGATAAAGCCGTAGAATACAAGTTAGGCGCACGTGGATTGCGTTCGCTAACCGAATCGGTTATTATGGATTACATGTACACCATACCGTCGGAAGAAACCGACCGTTTGGAAATAAATCGCAATATTGTAGCAAGCAAATTGGATAAAAATAGAATGTTATAGCAATTTTTTAGGCAAAAATGCTTGCATTCGTATTTCTATTTACTATATTTGCTAAACCATGGCAAAAAACAAGGAACTCACCAAGGCCTTAAAAGAATACTTTGGATTCGATTCTTTTAAAGGAAACCAGGAAGCAATCATCGAAAACTTGCTTGCTGGAAACGATACGTTTGTATTGATGCCAACAGGTGGAGGCAAGTCTTTGTGCTACCAATTGCCATCGCTTTTGATGGACGGTGTAGCCATTGTTATTTCGCCACTGATAGCCTTGATGAAAAACCAAGTGGATGCCATGCGCTCTTTTAGCGAAGAAATTGGGGTAGCGCATTTTATCAACTCGTCGCTTACCAAAGCTGCTATAGAAGAAGTAAAATCGGACGTTACCAGCGGCAAAACCAAACTGCTGTACGTAGCACCCGAATCGCTTACCAAAGAAGAGAACATTCAGTTCTTGCAAGGCGTTAAAATTTCGTTCTATGCGGTAGACGAGGCACACTGTATTTCGGAATGGGGACACGATTTCCGCCCTGAATACCGTAAAATACGCCCCATAATTAGCCAAATTGGCAATGCACCGGTTATTGCACTAACCGCTACTGCCACTCCCAAGGTACAACACGATATTCAAAAGAACCTAGGCATGACCAATGCTCATGTGTTCAAATCGTCGTTTAACCGTGCTAATTTATATTACGAAGTTCGTAAGAAAACGCAAAATATAGACAAAGACATCATTAAATTTATCCGCTCGCAAGAGGGCAAATCGGGTATTATTTATTGTTTGAGTCGTAAAAAGGTAGAAGACCTTGCCGAAACCCTACGCGTAAACGGCATCAATGCTTTGGCTTACCACGCCGGCATGGATTCGAATGTGCGCAGCGAAAACCAAGATAATTTCTTGATGGAAAAGGTAGAAGTAATTGTGGCTACCATTGCGTTTGGCATGGGTATTGATAACCCCGATGTTCGATACGTTATTCATTACGATATTCCCAAAAGTTTAGAAGGTTACTACCAAGAAACCGGTAGAGCTGGCAGAGACGGAGGCGAAGGACAGTGTATTGCATTTTACACCAACAAAGACATTCAAAAACTAGAAAAATTTATGCAAGGCAAGCCCATTGCCGAGCAGGAAATAGGGAAACAACTATTAAACAAAACTGCTGCCTACGCCGAATCGTCGGTATGCAGACGCAAACTATTGCTTCACTACTTTGGCGAAGAATATACACCCGAAAACTGCGGCAATTGCGACAACTGCTTGCACCCTAAAAAACAAATGGAAGCACAGGATATGTTGTGTACCGTCATCGAAACCATTTTGGCGGTAAAAGAAAAATTCAAAGCAGA
>JAGCMZ010000223.1 GCA_017646225.1 Paludibacteraceae bacterium
CCTAAAAACTGACGGGCATACGAAGAGAGGCTCTCAACATACCGACGTTGGCCTTCTGCATACAACGTATCAAAAGCCAACGACGATTTACCAGAGCCTGAAACACCCGTTATTACCACCAATTTGCCATGGGGAATGGTCACCTCAATGTTCTTGAGGTTATTGACACGGGCACCCTTGATATGTATTACCGATTCTTTTATATCGAAAGTGTTCTAAGGGTTGAAATCAATTTCATGTTGATAGGTTTGTCATCACGAATTGCCTTAGAGAAAGGAACATATACAATTTCGTCATTCACGATACCTACCATTAGGTTACGTTGCTCATCCAACAAAGCTTCGATAGCAGCGGCACCCATTCTACTTGCCAAAATGCGGTCTTGAGCCGATGGAGATCCACCACGTTGCATGTGACCCAACACCACTACACGTACATCGTACTCTGGGTGGTCTTTTTTCACTCTATCGGCAACACCTTGAGCTCCACCGGTAACATCACTTTCTGCCACCAATACGATACTCGAGTTTTTGCTCTTTCTAAATCCGTTCTTGATTACTTCAGAAAGCAAATCGTCTTTGATGCTTACTTCTGGAATCACAGCGGCTTCTGCACCCGATGCAATCGCAGCATTCAACGCCAAGAAACCTGCGTCACGACCCATTACTTCCACAAAGAACAAACGTTCGTGCGAAGAAGCGGTATCTCTAATTTTATCCACTGCCTCAATTACAGTATTCAATGCCGTATCGTAACCAATGGTAAAGTCGGTACCATACAAGTCGTTATCGATGGTACAAGGCACACCTACAATGGGGAAATTGAATTCTTGGGCAAAGATACGAGCACCGGTAAAGGTACCATCACCACCCAACACTACCAACGCGTCAATCTCGTGGCTTTTTAGGGTATCGTATGCCAATTGTCGACCTTCTTTGGTTTTAAACTCATCGCAACGAGCCGTTTTGATAATGGTACCACCGTGTTGAATAATGTTGCTAACATTTTGTGTTTTGAATTCCACTATCTCGTTGGTTACCATACCTTTATAACCTCTCATAATGGCTTTTACTTTGATGCCATTAAAAATTGCTGCACGTGTTACCGCACGCAAAGCTGCATTCATACCAGGTGCATCTCCACCCGAAGTTAGAATACCAATTGTTTTAATCTGATACATGGTTTATTTATTTTAGATTTGTTTATTATCGTTTTGAGATAGCCTCGTCTACTATTTCTTTTATTTTGTTCTTTACAGCCTCCATCTGCCATTTAGGCGTAGATGTTGCCCCGCAAATTCCTATCGACTGAGCACTATATGCACAACGTTCTATGCTTAAGCACATTCCCTCTGCTATATCATTGGGCGATGAAACAAAAAAGGTTCCCAATGGATTTTGTTTCGCACATTCCTCGTACAACACCTTGCCATTAGAACTTTTTCTGTCACCTACAAAGAAAATAAGTTGGTGTTTTTGAGCAAAGTTACGCATATTCGCCATGCGATTAGCCACTTGCCTACAAATGGTGTCATTGTAGGTAAAGTTCTCTACATCTGAAATTTGAGTCTTTATTTTCTCTATCAAGCTATAAAATCCATCGGTCGATTTGGTAGTTTGCGAAAACAAAATAATGGGTTTAGTAAAATCCACATCTTTCAAATCGTCCTCGTTTTCTACCACAATGGCCTTACCATCCGTTTGTCCCACCAAACCATTCACCTCGGCATGCCCTTTCTTGCCATAAATAACAATTTGAGACAATGGATAATCGGTATAAGCCTTTAAAATTCGCTTTTGCAAGGCCAACACCACAGGACATGTGGCATCTATAATGGAAATACCATTGTTTTGTGCCTGTTTGTACACCGTAGGAGGCTCTCCGTGCGCTCTAAACAACAATTTCGTATTTTTCAACGACGGCAAATCCTCGTGTTCAATCACTTCCAATCCGGCTTCCGAAAGTCGATTCACCTCGTCGCTGTTGTGCACTATATCGCCCAAGCAATACAAATGCCCAGACTCTTTCAATTCTTGTTCTGCTTTTTCGATGGCATTAACCACACCAAAACAAAAACCCGAGTTACTGTCTATTTCTATATTGGGGTACAACATACTTTTTCTACTTGTTTCATCAACCAAACTTGCTGTTCATCACGTGTCATATAGCTATTATCCAATACCACGGCATCGGTTGCTTGTCTTAATGGACTTTCGGTACGGTTTTGGTCTTGATAATCCCTATCTATCACATTCTGAAGTACTTCATCAAAATTCACTTGCATACCCTTTGTCGTCCACTCATCGTAACGACGTTGTGCTCTTACCTTGGCATCGGCTGTAACAAACACCTTTAATTCGGCATCTGGGAATACCACCGTTCCAATATCACGTCCATCCATCACTACTCCCTTATCTTTTCCCATGGCACGTTGCAAATCCACCATTTTTTGGCGAACCTCTTTGATGCTGCTTATCTTGCTGACCCAATTGGAAACTTCTACCGATCGAATTTCTTCATCCACACGTTCACTACCCAACAACACTCCTCCATCGGGAGTAAACCCTACCTCAATTTGAGGCAATAAGGCTATCAACGTGTTTATATCCAACTGATTATCAGCAATCAATTGATTGCGCAAAGCAAACACTGTGACGGTTCGATACATGGCACCCGTATCGACATAGATATACCCTAATTCTTTTGCCAAACGTTTGGCCATGGTACTTTTTCCACACGACGAAAAGCCGTCTATAGCAATGGTTATTCGTTTCATAACGATTTTTTTGTACATTGATTGATATCAACAGCAACCGTAAAGTGTCCTGTAACAGCTGCGGTATTGTAAAATGCAACGGCTGCACCTAATTGCACCATCTTTATTTTAACACCAAAACCACCCGTCAACCCTGCCACCGAAAAGACGTATGGATTGCCCAAACTAAATCCTCTATCAAAATTATAGGCCAACGAAATCCAAAACTTTTCCGATTTGGGCATAATATCTACACCCAAAATAATTTTCCGAGCAAAGGCCTCACCCGCAGAAACAGGTTTTACTTCGTCCGTATTAGACGCCTTGTTGTAATCCCATTTTTGCAAGTTTTGCAAGGTTAAGGTCAAGCCAAATGGTGCTTTTGAAAAGCGTTTAGTAACCCCTACCGATAAATTGATAGGCATCCAGGTACTCACCATGTAAATATCTTCTGGCCCTGCAATTCGACCGCCAAAATTGCGCAGCGATAAACCTGCCGAAACCAAATGAGTAGTATCATTGAACAAAACACCAATATCTGCTCCCAACGAAAACGATGTATAAGTTTCGTACGTTGACAAAACGGGTTTGAGCGTCACCCCTACTGTAAAATATTTATTTAATCGACGCGAATAGGTGGCGTTCAGCGCAAAATCTTGAGCAGAGAAACTTCCAGTTGGGTTGCCGTATTCATCATATCCGGCCATTGTACCATATTGCGCAAACTGAAAAGAACCAGCAAATGCGTCGTTCTCGCTAAACTTTGTGGCATACATAGCAGAACCATATCCGGTACCTACCATGTAAACGGAATAGTTAAGAAACAACAGGTTGTCGGATGACGCCGTTAACGAAGCTGGATTATTCACCGAAAAAGACGGGTCTGTACCTGCATAAGACACATTATGACCGCCCAAAGCTGCCACATGAACCGACACAGGATAATCCAAGAAAGTGGCAACGGCTGTACCCATTTGCTGTGCATAACTGCACATGGAAACCATCAAGACACCTATAAGAAACTTAACTTTTCTCAAATTCTATGTACCTACAAAAAAACGTTCAAATGTACACATTTTTATGCAAATCGTTGCTATGATACCATGTATTTTTGATATTTTCGAAAAAAGTCAATTTAATGGTTTTGTATCTAAAAAAATTATAGTACATTTGCAAACGGACAACAAAAATCAAACGATATAGTATGGAAATTAAAAAATCACCCAAAGCCGACTTGGAGAACAAAAAAACGACCTCCATTCTTATTGGCTTGGTAGTGGCATTAGGTCTTACATTCGTTGCATTCGAATGGGCTGAACAAGACATTACCGTGTACGAAGATGCGCTGATTGAGGCAGTTGCCGAAGATGAGGACATGATTGAAGTAACCTTTAGAGATGAGACTCCTCCTCCACCACCTCCTCCAC
>JAGCMZ010000224.1 GCA_017646225.1 Paludibacteraceae bacterium
ATACAATTATTCCTCAGGAATGTCAATTTCAGAAAATCAGCCGCACCTCGAAAGGTGCGGCTGCCTTTTAAAACTCGAAGGATCTTGTAAATAAAATGAATGCTGATCGCATGTATTGTACTTAACGGTTGAGGAATTCTGAAATGTCAAAAAGCCAGCAAGAAAGCCACGATAACTACCATGACCGATGCATATACGATGGTATAAGTATTACTATTTGTATTCATGGTATTATTATTTAGAGTTAATAGCTTTTGTTGCACGTTTAGCACGTTTGGAGATGTTGCGCCCAACCACCAAATAGTCGAACAAAGGAGCAAATACGTTACCAAACAAGATGGCAAGCATCATACCTTCGGGATAACCAGGGTTTAGAACACGAATAATGATAGCCAAAGCACCAATTAAACAGCCGTACATCCATTTACCTGCTTCGGTACGAGCCGAGGTAACGGGGTCGGTAGCCATAAAGACAGCACCAAAGGCAAAACCACCTAAAATAAGGTGTTCGTACCAAGGAAGTGCAGCAGCTGCAGTATCAGGACCAACTGCATTGAAAATCCAAGCCATCAAAGCACCACTACCAAAGATAGAAAGCATAATTTTCCAGCTTGCAATGCGAGTAACCAACAAAAGAATAGCACCTAACGCAATAGCGATAATGCTGGTTTCGCCAATCGAACCGGGAATCAAACCGATGATGGCATCCATGATCGTAGAAGGTTCGCCTACCGCGTTGGTAAGAGCGGTTTGAGTAGTTGGCGATACAGCCACTTGACCCAATGGAGTTGCCCCCGTAAAGGTATCAACGACAGTACCTTCGCCCAATCCTAAAATACCGTCTTTAGCAATCCAAACGCTATCGCCCGACATTTTAGAGGGATACGAGAAGAACAAGAACATACGGGTAACGATTGCTACGTTGAAGATGTTCATACCTGTTCCACCAAAAATTTCTTTAGCGAAAATAACGGAGAAAGCAGTAGCAAGCGCCAACATCCACAAGGGGCAATCTACGGGAACAATCATGGGGATGATAATACCCGAAACCAAGAAACCTTCGTGAATTTCTTCGCCTTTAAACTGAGCTACGGTAAACTCAATACCTAAACCTACTAGGTACGAAACCACAATTTTAGGCAATACAGCTAACAAACCGTATGCAAAAATTGTCCAAAAACCGGTTTCTGCCAATTGACCAATGGCCAAATAGTGCTGATAACCTACGTTGTACATACCAAATAACAAGGCAGGCATCAAAGCGATAACTACCATAATCATGATACGTTTTGAGTCGATAGCATCATGAATATGTGCACCCGATTTAGAGGTGGTATTTGGCACAAACAAGAAAGTTTCAAATCCGTCGAATACCGAACGGAACATCGATAATTTACCGCCTTCGGAGAAGGTAGGTTTTATCTTATCGATCATTTTTCTTAAAGCATTCATTATTTGTCGATTATAAATTTCTAATTAGCACATTTCTTTTCTCAAAAGGTCTAAACCTTTGCGTACAATCTTTTGCAATTCCATTTTCGAAGAGCAAACAAATTCTGCTGCAGCAAAGTCTTCGGGAGCAACCTCATAAATACCCAAAGCTTCCATTTTATCAATATCGCCTGCAATGATGGCTTTGATTAGGAACTCGGGATAAATG
>JAGCMZ010000024.1 GCA_017646225.1 Paludibacteraceae bacterium
GAGGTATTAAACAGCGATTTTAAATTCAACTCGTACTCGCAAGATATTTTGAACAAACTAATTGATATGGCCAAGCTAGAAGAATGCTACGACAGCAACAAAGCCCTTATCGATTCGTTGCAAAATAGCCTATCAAAACGCGATGTATCGGCTTTAGACAGCATTAAACCCCAAATTATGCAGTATCTAACGGCCGAAATTGCCAAAAACTATTACTATCAATGGGGCGAAATGTACCACATAGTAAAACACGATAAGGTAGTAGAACAAGCGGTACAATTGTTTACAGAACCCAAACGCTATGAAAGCATCCTTGCCAAACCCCAAAAATAGCGCATTCTTACCCACTTCGCAAAAAGAAGTTGCAGCACTTGGCTGGGATAGCATCGATATCATCTTGTTTTCGGGCGATGCCTACGTAGACCATCCTGCCTTTGGTACAGCTATGATTGCACGTGTGTTGCAGGCAGAAGGGTTTAAAGTGGCGGTTGTACCCCAACCCAACTGGCGCGACGACTTGCGCGACTTTAAAAAGCTAGGCCGCCCCAATTTGTTTTTTGGCGTTACAGCAGGCGTTATGGACTCGATGGTAAACCATTATACCGCCGGCAAACGCCTCCGCTCCAACGATGCCTACACCCCCGAAGGCAAGGCAGGCATGCGTCCCGATAGGGCCACCACCGTTTACAGCAAGATTCTAAAACAACTATACCCCGATGTTCCATTGGTAATTGGTGGCATCGAGGCATCGCAACGCAGGCTTACCCATTACGATTACTGGGACGATGCGTTGCACCCCAGTATTTTAATCGATACGCAAGCCGATTTTTTAACCTACGGCATGGCCGAAAGAGCCATGGTAGACCTAGCAAAAGGATTGCAAGCCCAACAAAGCAAAGAGCAATTACAAAGCATTCCGCAAATTGCTTTTGTTACCGATCAAACCAACACCCCTGTTGATATTGAATTGGCATCGCACGAAGCCTGCTTGGCATCGAAAAAAACACAAGCGCAAAATTTTAAACTATTCGAAGAAGAATCGAACCGATATGCATCCAATAATCGCCTAGGGCAAGTGGTAGGCAAACAAAAAGTCATTATCAATCCGCCCTATCCCATTATCAGCACCGAACAATTGGATGTGCTTTACGATTTGCCTTATACCCGCAAACCCCATCCACGCTACAAAGGAAAAACCATTCCTGCGTACGAGATGATTAAATATTCTATTACCCTACACCGTGGTTGTTTTGGTGGTTGCTCGTTTTGTACCATTTCGGCACACCAAGGAAAATTCATTGCATCGCGTTCGGAGGCATCTATTTTACGCGAGGTGGAACTCATTAGCCAAGACGACCAATTCAAAGGCTATATTAGCGATTTAGGCGGTCCCTCTGCCAATATGTATAGCTTGCAAGGCAAAGACCTTACGCTTTGCCAAAAATGCAAAAAGCCCGCTTGTTTGCACCCTGGCATTTGCAAAAACTTGGACACCAACCACGCTCCGCTTATTGCCTTGTACCGCAAAGTACGCGCCTTGCCTGGTATTAAAAAAGCCACCATTGGCAGCGGTATCCGTTACGATTTGGCTACCCCCGAATACCTAAAAGAGGTCATTCAGCACCACGTATCGGGCCGATTGAAAGTAGCCCCCGAACATACCAACAGCGAGGTACTGAACCTGATGCGCAAACCATCGTTCGATCAATTTATCGCCTTTGAGCAAACTTTTAGAAAATACAACCAAGAGGCAGGGTTGAATCAACAGTTAATACCCTATTTTATATCGAGTCACCCCGGTTGTACGGCGCTACACATGGCCGATTTGGCCATTACCACCAAAAAAATGCGCTTTCAATTGGAGCAGGTACAAGATTTTACCCCTACTCCTATGACCTTATCGACCGAAATGTATTATACCGGGTATCATCCTTATACCTTGCAAAAAATAACCACAGCCAAAACCTTGAATCAGAAAAACGAACAACGCAATTTCTTTTTCTGGTACAAGGCAGAAACCAAACAAGCCATTGTTCGTTATTTGAAACAAATTGGTCGTCCCGATTTAATTACTAAAATTTACCCCCGATGAAATTACGCGCTTACTGGATACTTGCTTGTATGCTGTTTGCTACCGTGTTGCAAGCCGCTCAAAAAGACATTGCCCCTTTGTTGGAGCAATTGCAATTGCCCATGGCCGATAGTCTTAAACACCAAGTAAGCGAACAAATAGAGCAAAAACTGGTGACTTATTTTTCTACCAAAGATGGTTTGAAGGCGCGCATCGATTCCTTGTCTTATATAGGAGGTGTGGCCGATGCCGACAGTACCCTACGCATTGTCACCTGGAACTACGGTTTAAGCGACGGAACCTATGGTTTTCATGCTATTTTTATCAAGAAAAACGGTAAACAAGCTCCCCTAGTGCATGCTTTTTCTACTACTCAAAGCACCTTGCCCGAGATCAACAAAAAATACACCGCTAAAAACTGGTACGGCGCTTTGTATTATCGCATCGTATACCATAAAAAACAATACTATTTATTGGGATACAATGTTTACCAACCCTCTACCCGTGTAAAACTCATCGATGTACTTACCTATACCAACAATCGACCTGTATTGGGGAGCAAAAATTTTCAAGTAAAAAACAAAGTACAAGGACGCATGGTGTTTGAATACAGCAGCCGTGCGCAAATGCTACTGCAATACGACGATGCGCAAAAAGGCTTCGTCTTTGACCATTTATCGCCCGAAGAACCCTCTATGGAAGGTATTCGTGCTTACTACGGCCCCGATTTCTCTTACGATGGCCTTTTTTACCGCAAAAAGAAATGGACCTTGCAAGAAGACTTGGACGTTAAGAATGTTGATTAATTTTGACATTCGTTATTTATCCTGCATTTTTTTGTATCGTTTGCGTATAAAAAATGTTATTTTCTCTTCTATTTCAGCACAATGGTATTGATATTTTCTTATTTTTGTTAGCAGAAAAATCACGCTAATCAAAATATTATGACAATTGTATTCAGTATCAATTACCATACCAACTGGGGACAACGCCTTTTGGTATGCGGATCACTTCCTGAGTTAGGCAAAAACGTGCCAACCAAAGCCGTTCCTATGGAATACGTTTCTAACGGAGAGTGGAAACTAGTAGTAAACGTAAAAAAAGCGGCATCGTTTAGTTACAAATACCTTATTTTTAACGAAGGTACCAAAACCTATACCGAAGAGTACATGCCTGCACGTACCGCCGTATTAGCAGAAGGTTCTAATTCTTGCTATTTAGACGATACTTGGCGCAGCAACGGTATTGACAAAACCTTTTACTCGGCAGCCTTTACAGAAGGTTTGATTGCTAGAACCAGCAAGCCCAGAAAAATGGAACCTCTTACCGCTCCTACCACCTTATTGTTTAGCATTTCATCTCCTCGTGTAGCCGATGGTTATCAACTAGCCATTATTGGTAGCAACAAAGCATTGGGCAATTGGGATCCTAAAAAGGCATTGGTAATGTCTGACGAACAATTCCCCTTGTGGCAAACTGCTATTGATGCAACCGAACTTACCGGTATTATTGAATACAAATACGTTATATAC
>JAGCMZ010000225.1 GCA_017646225.1 Paludibacteraceae bacterium
ACACTTTCGGTGAGTTGCCAAATAGCATATCGGATGCCGTTTATTTGTGTGTTGCAGATAATCATTCCCAACGCAAAGTTTCCATGATGTGTCGAATATCGTCGCTAATATACGAAATAACAGGGGCCAACGAGTCTTTGTTGGGGTGGTTGTTAAAGTACAAGGCACCGCGTAAAAAATGGTGGGTGCTATCGGTTGCTAAAAATTGCACCGACGATGCGGTGTTGCCTTTAATTTCATATAGCATGCCGTATACATTTTTGTCGCTGTCTTCGTAAGGGTTTTCTATAATGGCATCGGCCTTAAAGGCATGCTTGTACACAAAATTGCGCGAGTCTTCGGCAATTTCCTGAAAATTATTGTTTATTTCCTTGTAGCTAAAGTAGATACGAGCATTATAGGTAGGGTATACCACATCAAACCAAGCCGTGTCTTTGCTGTTTTTTTGAATGTAGGCAATGTTTTTGGGGTATTCAAAACTGTAAGCACGGGTGCTATCGCTGCGTTGGTAGGTTTTGTCGGCCAAATGGATGCGAAAATACGACCTTGGTTTGGGCGTATAGTGTTGGCACGAGCTCAAACTAAATATCCCCACCAAAAAAGCAATAATGCCTACTATGTAACCCCATCTATTCATTTGTTTTGTCGGATATGGTTAGTTTTATCGATTTGATGCGACGTTTATCGGACGATACAATGGTAAATTTATAATGCAAGTAATCAATTTCCGATTCTTGGTCGGGTATTTCGCCTTTCAATTCCAAAATAAGACCTGCCAATGTTTCGGCCTCTCCAATGGAATCTTCAAAATCGGCTCGTTGTATACCTTTTATTTTAAAGAAATCGTTTAGTAAGATTTTGGCCTCAAAAAGATAGGTGTTTTCGTTGATTTGAACGTACATGCGTCCTTCGTCTTCGTCGTATTCGTCGGTAATCTCGCCCACAATTTCTTCCAAAATATCCTCCATGGTAATAATACCCGCTGTTCCGCCAAATTCGTCCACTACCACCGCTATGTGGGTTTTGTTTTGTTGAAATTCTTCTAGCAAGGTGTTGATGTGCTTGGTTTGAGGTACAAAGAAAGGCTTACGAATAAGCGTGCGCCAATCAAAATCGGGTTTGTCAATGTGAGGCAAAAGGTCTTTTACGTACAAAATACCCCTAATTTCGTCTATGTTTTCTTGGTAAACAGGAATACGCGAGTAGCCCGCATTAATAATAAGGTCAATTACTTCTTTGAACGATGCGGTATCGCTAATGGCTACTACGTCAACACGGGGCGTCATGGCTCCTACGGTATTGATGTTACCAAATTTAATAATCCCTTCCAGAATTTCTTTGTCTTCTTTAATTTCGTTCGATGTCAGTTCAAAGGCTTGCGAAAGTTCGTCCATCGATACGCTGGTATTGCCGTGCTTTTCCAAACGTTTTACGCGGCTAGTGGGTTTGATGAGTAACCAAGAGAAAGGGTACAATACCTTGCTGAGTATGCTGAGTGTAAAGGCAGCGTTTCTGGCAAATTTCAGTGGGTTGCTGCTGGCGTATATCTTAGGCATGTTTTCGCCAAAAAGCAATACCACAAAGGTAATCAGTACGGTGTCGATTAAAAATTTAAGGGTCTCATCTAGGGTTTCGCCTATAAAGAAATACAAAATTCTACTAGCAACAATAACAATCGAGACATTTACTAAATTGTTGAATATTAGTAAGGTAGATAGTAATAAATCGGGTTTTTCGCGTAGCTGAAGTATGAGTTTGTCGCTTTTTTTGCTTCCTTTCTTTAGTTCTTCAACATCTTTTGGCGATAAAGAGAAAAAAGCAATTTCGGATGCCGAAGCAAATGCCGAACAGCATAATAAGATAATGAGTAGGATAGATAAGACCAGGGGAATGACCATAAATTTCTGTTACTATAATAATGCCACAAAGATAAAGAATATTTTGCAAAATCGTTTAATCGTTAAATATTATATCGCATCCATGCATCAACAACGTACAGATGAGTACGAAGTACGAATAATCAACGCATTGACATTATATTTGAATAATTGCCAAAAATATCTTACTTTTGCACCCAACAACGACAGTTCATTAAGACCATCCTGTCGTAAAACAAAACTAGGCTTATGTTTATTATTAAAAACGAAATTCAATTTGATACCGCACACTTCTTAAGCGGTTACGACGGTAAATGCGCCAATATCCACGGCCACCGTTACAGACTCATGACCAAAATAGCCTGCCCCGATTTGCAGACCGAAGGACATGCGCGCGGTATGGTGCAAGATTTTAGCCATATTAAGCCCATTTTGCGCGAGGTAGAAGCCTATTTTGACCATAAATTGCTGTTAGAAGACAACGAGGAGGGTAGAAAAGTGGCAGAGACGTTGCAAACTTTGCCTAACCAGTTTGAGATTGTGTTCTTTCCACATCGTCCCACGGCCGAGGAAATGTCGCGCTACATTTATCGCATGTTGCGCCAAAAAGGCTTGCCCGTAACCGAGGTTGAACTCTTTGAAACCCCTACCAATAGCTGTGTGTACTATGAGTAATGAACCAACCTACGCAGTGGTAGAAAAATTTGTTTCTGTCGACGGCGAAGGCCCTACCGCTGGTGCCCTTTCGGTATTTATCCGCTTGGCAGGCTGTAACTTGCGCTGTACATGGTGCGATACTTGCTATGCACAAACCCACCAATCGGCTACAGAAAGCATCAACTTAACACAATTAGTTGATTATGTTAAACAAACGGGCATTGCTCATGTAACGCTTACCGGTGGCGAGCCTTTGTTGCACCCCCACGTAAAAGAATTGTTGCAGGCCCTTTCTTTTGTTACGGTGCATGTAGAAACCAATGGTTCTATTGATATAGAGTCATTTAGAGTAGGTGAGCATGTACATTTTGTGGTCGATTACAAACTGCCTGGCAGTGGCATGGAACATACCATGTGTCTAGAAAACCTAGAAAAGGTGACCTTTGCCGATGCTTATAAATTTGTAATAGCCGATGCCGTTGATATGCAAAAGGCAGTAGCGTTGGTTAAGCAATACAATTTAACCCGCAAAACGCAGGTATATTTTAGTACGGTTTTTGCCGAAATGACCC
>JAGCMZ010000226.1 GCA_017646225.1 Paludibacteraceae bacterium
AAGAAGGTTATAAAGTCATTTTAACCCGTGATAAAGATGTTTTTATCCCCTTGCGGGGACGGATTAAAAAAGCCCATCAGTCCAAAGCAGATTTGTTTATTTCCATTCACACAAATGCTAGCAAAAACAAAGACGCCAATGGTATGGAAACCTTTACCCTTGGTGCATCGCGTAGCAAAGAAAACATGGAAGTAGCCATGCTAGAAAACTCGGTTATTTTGCTAGAAGAGAACTACGAAAAGAAATACGAAGGGTTTGATCCCAACTCTACCGATTCTTACATCATGTTTGAGTTCATGAAAGACCAATACATGGACAGAAGCATTACTTGTGCCGATTTTATCCAACAAAACATGATTAATGCTGCCAAGTTAAACAACCGCGGTGTAAGACAAGCCGGATTCTTGGTGCTTAGAGCCACTACCATGCCATCGGTACTGATTGAGTTGGGCTTTATCTCCAACAAGGAAGAAGAAAAATTCCTAAACAACAGCAACAACCAAACCAAAATATGCCAAGCCATTTACAAGGCATTTGCAGATTATAAACACGACATCGACCGCAAGAACGGAAAAACAGACGAAGCCGCTCCTGCACCGGCAGCAAAACCTGCACCCAAAGCGGAACCCGCTCCAAAAGCAGAACCTGCAACCCCAAAAGCAGCTGCTCCCCAAGTAGCGCCTGTAGCAAAAGCAGAAAGCCCCGCTACTCCATCTACTAGCAACAAAGAAGTGGCGTACTATTGGCAAGTATTGGTTTCCAAAAACAACTACGAACGCAGCAATCCTATTTTCAAAGGGTTAACCATTGGGCACGTTATCAACGAAAACAACGTTTATAAATACTTAATTGGTCCTGCCTACAGCAAAGAAGAAATAGAATCGCTACGCAACCAAGTAAAAGAAAAATTTCCAGATGCCTTTGTCGTTGCCTATAAAAACGGAGAACGCATCATCATTGAATAATCAAGTAAAATCCTAAAACGAAAACAATATGAAAAATTTAAAGCTTTCGCGCGAAGTCAAAATTGGCATTGTGGTCATCATTGCCATTGGCATGCTTTATTTTGGCTTAAACTACCTAAAAGGAATCAACATTTTCCAGCCTACCTCCTACTTTTATGCACAATACGAACGAGTAGACGGCATTGTACCTACCACACCGGTTATGATTAACGGTTACCAAGTAGGACACGTCAGCGAAATTGTTTTTGATTACACCAAAGAAGCTCCTATTACCCTACTTATTACTGTCGACAACAAATTGGTAGTACCCCAAGGTACGGTAGCAGAAGTATACGATACTGGTTTGATGGGTGATAAAGCCATTCAATTGAAACTAGGCAAAAGCAAAGAGCTAATGCAACCTGGCGATACATTGAAAACCAGCGTACAAGGCGGTTTAATGGGTGCTGTAACCGAAGCACTAATCGAACCTATCAAGGCCATGATGCCACAGCTTGACTCCACTCTAAATGCAGTTAAAAACATTGTGCAAAGTCAACAAATTCAAGCTATCATGACCAACACCGCCAATGCCACCCAAAGCTTGCAAAATGCTTCTGCTCGTTTGGATGCCATGATGGTAAACGATATTCAAGTAGCTATAAAAGATATTAGAAACATTGCGGCTAATTTCTCTACTGTTAGCAACGAAATTAGCGCTGTTCAATGGGATAGCACCCTTCAAAACGTTGAATCGATTGTAGCGAATTTAGAAAGGGTAACCAACCAAGTTAAAAGCACCGATAATAGCTTGGGCGCATTGCTAAATGACAAAGAATTGTACCAAAACCTAGACTCTACGGTTCAAAGCGCCAATGCCTTATTAATTGACCTTAAAGAGAACCCAAAACGTTACGTTCACTTCTCTGTTTTTGGTAGCAAAGACAAAAAAGAGGAAAAGAAATAAAATAACATTTTTAACGTATTTTAACAATCATATAAGAACCCACTGAAAATGAGTGGGTTCTTATTTTTTCGCAAAAATTGCGGGATTTTTACCGCAAACTTTAAATGTTTGAAATTCAATCATTTTAATATTTATGCTTTTGTAAATACCTGATTTTCTGTGTGTTATAACAAGGTGTTATTTATCAAATAGTTACAGTTTTTTTTAGAATTCCAAACTTTTAGTCATTTTTTTTTTCACAAAATAATATAGACTTTTGCATGGACACAAAACGAAACCTTAGAAAAAGTACTCATTAAAATGAACGAAAAATTAACACAATTATGGAATGACTGTTTGGCCGTTATCAAGGACAACGTTGATATCGATGCCTTCGACACTTGGTTTAGCCCTATTGAACCCATCAGCTATCAAAATGATGTGCTTACCATCATGGTACCCAGTCAATTCTATTATGAGTACATCGACGAACAATATGCAGGTTTGTTGAGCACTACCCTAAGTCGTATTTGTGGCAGACATACCAAACTAATGTATCGTGTAGTAGTAGACCAAGCCATTAAACGTGGCGGTACTACTGATATGGTAGGTTTGGACAAACACGTTGAGCGCAAAAAAGCGCAAACATCGGAGTTTGAATCCAACTTGAACTATAAACTAACCTTCAACAACTTTGTAGAAGGCGAATGCAACAAACTAACCCGCACTGCTGGTATCAACATTGCTAGCCAACCCGGCAAAACCATTTTCAACCCCTTGTTCATTTACGGAAAATCGGGCGTAGGTAAAACCCACTTGGCCAATGCCATTGGTCTTAAAACAAAAGAATTGCACCCACAAAAACGCATTCTTTACGTTTCGGCCAACCTATTCCAATTGCAATACACCGAAGCAAGCAGAAATGGTCAAACCAACGATTTCTTGAATTTCTACCAAACCGTAGACGTTCTCATCATTGACGACATTCAAGAATTTGGCGAAGGCAAGAAAACCAGCACCCAAAATACCTTCTTCCATATTTTCAACCACTTGCACCAATCGGGCAAGCAATTGATTCTAACCTGCGATAAAAAACCCGCAGAACTAGAAGGTTTGGAAGAACGTTTATTGAACCGCTTTAAATGGGGTTTATCGGCCGAATTAGAATCGCCCGACTTTGCGACTCGCAAAGCCATCTTGCAACAAAAAGCCGAAAAAGACGGTTTGAAATTGCCCGAAAACATCATCAACTACATTGCCGAACACGTAACCGACAATGTACGCAACCTAGAGGGCACCATTATATCGCTGATTGCGCAATCTACCCTTAACCAACGCACCATCAACTTGGAGTTGGCTAAAAAAGTAGTAAGCAACCTAGTAGGCGAATCGGAAGAAAAACAAAACATTCAATCTATTTTGGATACAGTTTGCCAATACTTTGGGGTTACCTCCGATCAAATGCAATCGTCATCGCGCAAACGCGAAATTGTACAAGCGCGCCAAATTGCCATGTACTTTGCTAGCAAGTTGACCGAAGAAACCCTTACCACCATTGGCACCACCATTGGCAAACGCAACCATGCTACCGTTTTACACGCGTGCAAAACCGTTAGCGATTTGATCGATACCGACAAACATTTCCGTCACAGCATCGAAGAACTAGAACAAAAACTTAACGCACTATAATTTGTTTTATGGTATACAAATTTATTCTTATATCGGACGAAGAAGATGAATTCATGAGAGAAATCTCGATTGACTCGGAAGCCAGCTTCCTAGATCTTCACAATGCCATTTTGGACGCCGTTAATTACGACAAAGACGCCATGACTTCTTTCTTTATCTGCAACGAAGATTGGGAAAAAGAACAAGAAGTTACCTTGGTAGAGATGGACACGAGTGCCGACACCGACAACTACGTAATGGAAGATACCCGTTTGGAAGACCTAATTACAGAGGAACGCCAAAAAGTATTGTACGTATTTGATTACATCTCGGACAGAGCTTTCTTTATGGAACTAAAAGAAAGCGTTCCTGGTCAAAGCCTAGATGCGGCAGTTTGTTCGGCATCGTTGGGTATGGCTCCCGAACAATATAAATTAGAAGACATCGAGTCATTAACAACAACCGTTAAAAAAGATACCGAGTTGTTTGACGAAAACTTTTATGGCGACGAAGGGTTTGACATGGATGAGTTGGACAACGAAAGTTTTAGCGATATGAGTTTTGACGATGATTTTTCATTGTCATGAAAAAACTAATTGTACTATTAGGACCTACAGGCGTTGGGAAAACCGATTTAAGCATTCGGTTGGCTCAACGCTTTGGTGCTTCTATAGTATCGGCCGATTCACGACAACTATACAAAGGCATTGAAATTGGCACTGCCGCCCCTACCCCAGAGCAATTGGCACAGGTTCCGCATTATTTTATTGGGACGCACACCCTGGAACAAGATTACAGCGCTGGACAATACGAACTGGATGCCTTGCAAGTTATTGAAAAACTGTTTGAGCAAAGCAACTACGTTGTACTTACCGGCGGTTCGATGATGTACATTGATGCCGTATGCAACGGCATGGACGATATTCCTACGGTAAGCGATGCTGTACGCAAACAAGTACAAGACATCTACCAAACCCAAGGACTCGTTGCCCTACAAACCCTACTCAAAGAGCTAGATCCAGCGCATTACCAAAAAGTAGACTTGTGCAACTACCGCCGCGTTATGCACGCCGTAGAGGTATGCCTTGAAATTGGCAAGCCCTATTCTACTTTGCTAACGCACAGCAAAAAAGAAAGACCCTTTAGCATCATAAAAATTGGTTTGAACCGACCACGTCCCGAACTATACGAGCGTATCAACCAACGTGTAGAAATTATGATAGCCGACGGACTGGAAGAAGAAGCCAAACGCGCCTACCCATACAAGCACAACAACTCGCTTAACACCGTTGGTTTTAAAGAGTGGTTTGATTTTTGGGATGGCAAAATAGAAAGCAAAGAGCGCGTTATCGAACTCATCCAGCAAAACTCGCGCCACTATGCCAAACGCCAACTAACATGGTTTAACCGCGACACCGAAATAACGTGGTTTCACCCCACAGACGAAGATAAAATTATTCAACACATAGAAGGTTTATGAAAAAACTGTTGTTTATCATGCTATTTACGGTTGGCGTAGCATACTCGTACGCACAAACCAGCCTTGCTACATACGTTAGCGTAGGAAACAATCCTACCAGCCAAACATACGCTCAAATAGCATTGCGCGCACAATATGCCGTGAACGATATCAATTTTGCCATCGGCGCAGGCATTACCACCGCACCCGAAAACAAATTGACGTTTGATGCGGTCGATTTGCAAACCGACTACCTGTTTCAGCTTCCTAAATTTCCACTTCGCCTTACCGGCAGGTACCTATACACCCCACACCGCATGACACAAATGCACCAACACGACTGGAGTGTATCGGCTGCCTATTGCCACCCACATGTTGAAGTGGAATTGGGATACGTTATTCATTACCAATACTCGTCAATCGACAACAATGGCGAAGTGGATTTCCAACGCTTCTTGTACCGCCTACAAGCCTACGTATGGCCCAAGAACAATGGTTACAACTTAACCGTGGGTGCTCGCAACTACGATGTGCTCAGCATTGATCACCAATTGGAGCCCATTGTATTTTTAGGTGCCAGCTATTCTTACCCCAAAAACGTAACCTACCAAATAGAAGGGTTATACCAACCAGGAGGTTTGGGCAATATTCTTTATAATTTTTACGATTGGAAGGTACGATTGGCTATCGTATGGAACTTTAACAACAATAAATAACCCATAAATACACAACCACATGCAACGCTATTTTACCTACATAATAACCTTTCTATCCATTGGCTTGTTGAGCAGTTGTGAAGATGTAAACTTAGGCAACTTGTTTTATACCAATTGCGATGTAGAAGCCCGTTTTGATGGTTCTATGGAATACAATGCTGCACACGAAATGCTATCGCAGTCGGTTCCCGAAGAATACTCTTTTGTTGTTTGCAGCGATTTACACATCGACCAAAAAGAGAACTTGTACATTACACAATTTTTGCAACCCAGTCTCCACAAAGACGCACACTTTATTGTTTATAACGGCGACCTTTTCCAGGGTCAGGAAGCGGAAGCCAAAATAGCCAGCGACTTGTTGCATGCACAAGACATCCTACCCTCTTACTATGTGGCAGGAAACCACGACTTATACTTTGGTTGGGACATTTATAACCGCTACTTTGGCAGTTCTACCTACGCCATTACCATCAACACCCCATCTGCTAGCGACCTTATTTTGGTACTGGAATCGGGTTCTGCTACCTTGGGTAGCAAGCAATTGGCATGGTTAAAAGAGCAACTTTCGCAAGAACGTGGCAAATACCGCTACTGCTTTGTTGTTACCCATACCAATTTTAGCCACCTACATGCTACCAATGGCACCTATATGCCAGACGAACAACAATTGCTATTCCGCCTGTTTGCCGACCACCACGTTACCGCTGTATTTAGCGGACACGCACACATACAACACGAAACCACTTACGTAGGGGTTCCCTATTACACCACAGCAGCCCTTAAAAATGGCGCATACGGTCAAATGACGGTTACCCCCAAACTATGTACCTGGGATTTTAAACAATTGTAGTGGATTATTTTCTGCCAAAGTCGGCAGGAATTTCGCCCCAGTTGGGGGTATCCCATTTTAGAATAGGATTGGTGTAGGTATTGTTTTGCAACCAACGTTCTGCCGCCTCGATGCGTTCAAACACCAGCGCATTTTGGGCGGTTCTTTCTAACTTGGTTTTGCACTTTTTGGCTCTTACCCACGATTGGGCAGTAACACTATCGGAATAAATAGGCATGTTGCTGCCTTGCTTTTTAAGCAAAGCCAAGCCATGCACAATGGCTAAAAACTCGCCAATATTATTGGTAGCCTCTTTATAAACACCTTGAATAAAAATTTGCTGCCCCGTTTTAACATACACCCCCCGATACTCCATATCGCCAGGATTACCACTACAAGCTGCATCAACCGCCAAGCTATCGGCTATGATGTGAGCATTTTGCGTAGGCGCAGTTGATTTTTCTGATTTGGGTTTTACAAATTGCCAATAATTGCCTTGCAAGGCTTTCTCTGCCTCCTCGCGCGTATCGAACGATTTGTACTTGGCACCTTCTACCCCTTTTACTTGCTCTTCGCATTCTTTCCAAGTAGCATAAACTCCTGGGGTTTTGCCATTCCATACGGTATAGAATTTTGTTTTAGACATATTAATTGTTGACTAATCGGTATTGAGGCGATTACTAGGGTACGACAAGATATGCCAGGTTACGCCAATGGCAATAACAACAAGCAATATGCGAACCCACCACAAATGTACAAAAAAGATAGCAGAAGTGCCAATGGTTAGCCACAACATGCTAATGGCGTACACCTTGATGCGCACCGGGATGCATTTATTCTCTTGAAAGTTTTTAATATAAGGGCCTAGGTGTTTGCTTTGTAACAAACGCTTGTGCCAATTAGGCGCACTACACAAGTAACAATAGGCCGTAAGCAGCAAAAATGGCGTGGTAGGCAGAACAGGCAAAACAATGCCTATCAAGCCCAATAGCAACGAGATGGTTCCTACTATGCGCAACACTACTTTTAGTATCATGGCGCAAAGATAATAATTTTTGGTGATTCGGTGAGGCGATTCAATCTGACGACATTTGGTGGAGGGCGGAAATAGATTTTTATGTGCAAAAACGTTAAGCAAAATGTGCTGTTTGAGCGAAGCGAGTTCACATTTTGTAGTTTTTGTATGTGAAAATCCCGACCGGAAACCAAGTCGG
>JAGCMZ010000227.1 GCA_017646225.1 Paludibacteraceae bacterium
ACAGACGATTCAGGTTTGGTATAAGGTGCATCCAACATAATGCGGGTTGCTGTTTCAATAAAGTTGCGGTTCAATACTTTCGATACAAATGGGAACGAACGCGATGCACGCAAGTTACATTCAATTACTTTAATATCGTTGTTTTTAGCCAAGTATTGAATGTTGAAAGGACCGGTAATTTGCAATGCTTTGGCAATTTGTTTCGATACCTTTTTAATGCGACGCATGGTTTCGAAGTAGATATTTTGTGCAGGGAACACCAAGGTAGCATCGCCCGAGTGAACACCAGCAAACTCTACGTGTTCCGAAATAGCGTATTCTACTACTTCGCCATTTTTAGCCACTGCATCGAATTCAATTTCTTTGGCATTTTGCAAGAATTGCGAAACTACCACAGGGTGTTCTTTCGATACATTAGCCGCCATGCTCAAGAAATTGTGAACTTGTTCGTGGTCGTAGCAAACGTTCATCGCAGCACCCGAAAGCACATACGAAGGACGAATCAATACAGGATAACCTACTTCTTCGATAAATTGGTCGATATCTTCAAAGCTGGTTAGCTCGCGCCAACGAGGTTGGTCAATGCCCATGCTATCCAACATAGCCGAGAATTTATGACGGTCTTCGGCACGGTCGATGTTTTGAGCTTTGGTACCCAAAATAGGTACATTTTGACGATCTAACTTCATGGCCAAGTTGTTAGGAATTTGACCACCCATCGAGATGATAACACCTTTAGGGTTTTCTAAATTCAACACGTCCATTACACGTTCAAACGATAGTTCGTCAAAGTACAAACGGTCGCACATATCGTAGTCGGTCGATACGGTTTCTGGGTTGTAGTTAATCATAACCGATTGATAACCCAATTTACGAGCAGTTTGTACAGCATTTACGCTACACCAGTCAAATTCTACTGATGAACCAATGCGGTAAGCACCCGAACCCAACACCACGATGGCTTCTTTGCCTGTATTAGCAGGTGTGTAGTTTTGATCGGTACCGTAAGTCATGTATAGATAGTTGGTAAGTTCTGGATGTTCCGATGCAATGGTATTGATGCGGCATACCGATGGCTTGATATCCAACGACAAACGGTGTTTGCGTACACGCAACATTTCGCTTTCCATATTACCCGCAGGATTTTCTACGTAACGAGCAATTTGGAAATCGGAGAAACCTAAGCGTTTAGCTTCCTTGATAACATCGGCAGGAAGATCTTCAATTTTGTTGTAAGAAGACAACACCAAGGTATATTTGTAAATATTTTCAAGTCCTTGTAAGAACCATGGGTCAATTTTGGTAAGCGCTTCAATTTGCTCTACGGTATAACCGTTTTCGAATGCTTGCGCAATAGCAAAAATACGCATATCGGTTGGGTGTGACAAAGCGTAGTCCAAATTGTCAAATTTCAAACCGTTGTTGCCCACAAAACCGTGCATACCTTGACCAATCATACGAAGACCTTTTTGCATAATTTCCTCGAACGATTTACCAATAGACATAATTTCACCTACCGATTTCATAGCCGAACCAATTTCGCGGCTAACACCTACGAATTTACACAAGTCCCAACGAGGAATCTTAGCAATGATGTAATCTACAGTAGGTGCAACGTATGCCGAGTTAGGAGTACCCATTTCGCCAATTTGATCGAGCGAGTAACCCAACGCCAATTTAGCAGCTACAAATGCCAATGGATAACCAGAAGCTTTAGATGCCAATGCAGACGAACGGCTCAAACGAGCATTGATTTCGATGATACGGTAGTCGTTAGTTTCGGCGTTGAATGCGTATTGAATGTTACATTCACCTACAATACCAATGTGACGAACTACTTTAACAGCGATATCTTGCAATAGTTTGATTTGATCGTCGCGAAGCGAAATAATAGGCGATACTACGATACTTTCACCGGTGTGGATACCCAATGGGTCTACGTTTTCCATAGGAACAACGGTAAAGCAGTGGTCGTTTTTATCGCGAATAACTTCAAACTCAATTTCTTTCCAGCCTTTCAAGCTTTCTTCTACCAAAATTTGTTTAGAATAAGCCAAAGCGCTTTCGCAAAGTTCTACAAATTCTTTTTCGTTGGTACATACACCCGAACCTAAACCACCCAAGGCATAAGCCGAACGTACCATAACTGGATAACCCAAATCGTTAGCCACTTGTAGTGCAGCGTCCAATCCTTCTACAGCTTGTGAACGAGGAGTTTTTGCTTCAATTTCGTCTAGTTTTTTAACGAACAAGTCGCGGTCTTCGGTAATCATAATGGCTTCTACCGATGTACCCAACACGCTAACGCCGTATTTTTCTAAAGTACCATTCAAATACAACTCGGTACCGCAGTTAAGCGCTGTTTGGCCACCAAATGCCAACAAAATACCGTCAGGACGTTCTTTTTTAATGATTTCGGTTACAAAATAAGGAGTAACGGGCAAGAAGTAAACCTTATCGGCAACCCCCTCTGACGTTTGGATAGTAGCAATATTGGGGTTAATCAATACAGTTTCGATACCTTCTTCGCGCATGGCTTTTAAAGCTTGCGAACCCGAATAGTCAAACTCGCCAGCTTGTCCAATTTTCAAAGCACCCGAGCCTAACAAAATTACTTTCTTAAACGTCTGTTTCATACTCTTACTTATTATTACATTATTTATATATACACAAAAAAAATGCGTCGGTTAAAAAAATAACTAACGCACTATAAAAAAGAAAAAACACCTAACCAACCAATGCATTTGCATTTGGTAGTAGCATTGTATGTTGGGTGTTTTATCATATCTTCTTAAATCTCGGCAAAGGTACACTTTATATACGGATAAAAAAAATGTATTTGCTCTTTTTTATGAACAAAATGTTTTTTTGTTGGTGAATCGACTTTATTCCTCCCAAAAGCGACGCATGCGCTCGGCCAATTTGCGTTCGGCATCGTTGTCTTGCGCTTGCCAAAACGATTTTCCTTGCAACGCATCGGGCAAGTATTGCTGGGGCGTAAAATGCTCGGGATAATCGTGCGGATATTTGTACGAATTGCCATAGCCCAACTCTGCCATCAAACGGGTTGGCGCATTGCGAATGTGCAAAGGAACGGGCAGATTGCCCGATTTTTTCACCTCGGCCAAGGCTGCATCGATGGCCAAATATGCCGAATTGCTTTTGGCACTGGTTGCCAAATAAACAGTGGTTTCTGCCAAGATAATACGCGCCTCGGGGAAACCTATTTTATGCACCGCATCAAAGCAACTGTTGGCCAACAACAAGGCATTGGGATTAGCCAAACCAATGTCTTCGGAAGCCGATATAATCAAACGTCGGGCAATGAATTTTGGATCTTCGCCCCCAGCTATCATGCGCGCCAACCAATAAAGTGCTGCATTGGGATCGCTACCACGAATGGATTTTATAAAGGCCGATATAATATCGTAGTGCATTTCGCCTTGCTTGTCGTACACCGCCATGTTTTCTTGCAACTTGGCTTGTACCATCTGGTTGGTCAACACTATTTTATTGGTGGTTTCGGTAGCTACCAGCACCTCTAACGCATTGAGCAATTTGCGCGCATCGCCGCCCGAATACAACAACAAAGCATCGGTTTCTTTGAGTTCTACTTGCTTGTTTTTAAGCACCTCGTCGGTGGTAAGTGCCAAGTGAATTAGCTGCAATAAATCTTCCTTTTCAAGGGGTTTTAGCACATACACCCTGCACCTAGAAAGCAAGGGAGTAATCACCTCGAACGATGGATTTTCTGTGGTAGCACCCACTAGCACAACAATCCCCCGCTCTACCGCCGCTAAAAGCGAATCTTGTTGCGATTTGCTAAAGCGGTGAATCTCGTCAATGAATAAAATAGGAGGCTTGGGGGCAAAAAGTTTGTTCTTTTCTGCCTTTTCTATTACATCGCGCACGTCTTTTACCGACGAATGCACAGCACTGAGCGCATAAAAAGGCCTATCCGACTGATTGGCAATGATGCGTGCCAAGGTAGTTTTACCCACACCAGGAGGGCCCCATAATATAAACGACGCCACATTGCCCGATTCTATCATCTTTCTAAGGATAGCATCGGGGCCTACCAAATGTTTTTGACCAATGTATTGATCTAACGTTGCGGGGCGAAGGCGTTCGGCAAGGGGCTGCATTTTTTTCTAATTTTGTTGGGACAAAATTAGAAAAAAATTGTCAATAGTCAATAGTCGCTTGTTGCTTGTCGCTTCGAGCAACGATTTTGTTTAGGCGCTTCATCTTCCGACTTGGTTTCCGGTCGGGATTTACACATACAAAAACTACAAAATGTGAACTCACTTCGCTCAAACAACACATTTTGCTTAACGTTTTTGCACATATAAATCTTTTTCCGACCTCCACCAAATGTCGTCAGATTGAATCGCCTAAACGACTAAACGACTAAACGATTTAACAATTCACCGATTAGTCGATTTACCGATTAGTCGATTAGTCAAAAAAAATATGTATATTTGCAATCTATTAAAAACACAAAAATTACGAAATTATGACAAAGAAAGTAGCATCATGGGTTTTAGCAGTGATAACCCTTTTAGTATTAGCTAGTTGTGGATCTAGTTGCGATTGCGCATTTGCACAAGCAGATACCCAAAATAGCACCGAAACAGTAGCATAAAGCATTTTTTTTGCTCATTGTTAATAAAATAGGTGTTTTTATTTGGCGAAATTTTCAAAAAAACGTAATTTTGCGTTGGAATTTTCTGATTTTCAAACTTTATAAACAATTAAAAACATGATTAAAGTAGGTATTAACGGCTTTGGCCGTATCGGACGTTTCGTTTTCCGCGCTGCGCAAACCAGAAACGACATCGAAATTGTTGGTATCAACGACTTGTGCCCAGTTGATTATTTGGCTTATATGCTAAAATATGACACCATGCACGGACAATTTG
>JAGCMZ010000228.1 GCA_017646225.1 Paludibacteraceae bacterium
CGACTTGGTTTCCGGTCGGGATTTTCACATACAAAAACTACAAAATGTGAACTCGCTTCGCTCAAACAGCACATTTTGCTTAACGTTTTTGCACATATAAATCTTTTTCCGACCTCCACCAAATGTCGTCAGATTGAATCGCCTCAACGCCTCACCGACTAAACAACTAAACATCGATTCACCGAATTTCAGTGCAAGCCGAGCGCAGAAGCAAACTTGTTTGGTTATGCCAAGGCGCAGCCTGAAATCATGAAAAGCGAAGCTTTGAATACTCACCGCAAAAAAGGCTAGCCTTTTTTGCTAGTACTCTCGGTTTGTATTATCTTTTAATAAGATAAACTGCACCTCGGCAATGTCAAATTCAAATAAATTTGATTTGCCATTGCACTCGGTTTGTATTATCTTTGTAAAATACCAAAAAAGAAGCATGGATTGGAAAGATGCATTGGGTGCCATGTATCAAGCGGCACCGCAAGAAGAAAAAAACGAGGTAGAACAAGCGCCACAACCACTTGTACAGGCAAAAAAACAACACTTTTGCTTGCAGTTTCAACGTCGTAATGGCAAACCAGCTACCCTAATAACGGGTTTTGAGGGTACAGACGAAGAGTTGAAAGAACTGGCCAAACAACTCAAGGTAAAATTGGGCGTGGGCGGTTCGGCTCGTGGTGGCGAAATTTTAATGCAAGGCGATATGCGCGATAAAGTGCGTGCGTGGTTGCGTGAACAAGGACATCAAGTAAAAGGTGGATGATATGCATATAGATGTTTATAAAGCATCGGCTGGTTCGGGTAAAACCTTTACCCTTACTCAAAAATATTTGGGTTTATTAAAAAAAGGCACTAGTCATAAGCAAGTTTTGGCAGTTACTTTTACCAATAAGGCAACTACCGAAATGAAGGAGCGTATTGTCGAAACCTTGGCCAAAATTGTGAAAGGAGAGGCAAAGAAGGAAGAAAACGAGGCAGGTTTTACTCAACAGCAGGCCAATGAATGTTTGGCAGAACTGTTACACGACTATTCGCATTTCAATGTATCAACCATCGATGGTTTTTACCAGCAGATTATGCGCTCGTTTGTGCGCGAATTGGGTTTGTACGGAGCTTACACCTTGGTGCTCGATACCGAAGAAGTCATTGCCAAGGCGGTAGAAGAACTTACTTTTTCGCTTCAAAACAGCGAAAATAAGGATTTGTACGATTGGTTGCTGAAGCGTGCCAAAGAGAAAATTGAAGTAGGCGAAAGTTGGCAATATCAAGCTGAGTTGACACAATTGGCAGGGCAATTGTTTCGTGAAGATGTTTCTGAAGCATTGACCCTATTGCGTGAATTACCCAATCCAAAAGGTAGTATCGATGACTTTAGAACCGAACTAATCAAGACAAAAAAAGCGATTTTGTCGCAAGTAAATGCAGCAATTAATGCCATTAAGGATATTTTTAGTCAAGCCAACTACGATTATACCATCAAGGAAAATTCTAGTAGTGGGATTTTGATGCAATTAAATACAAAGGTGTCCAGGGATAAATGGCCCGAATTTACTGAAACATTCATAAAACTAATCGATAACGATGAAAAAGCGGCGCGGGCAGCCTTTAGAAAGAATGACACAGCTTCTTATGAGCGCTTGGAAAAGTATGGTTTCTCGCAAGCTATGATGAGTTTGGGTAGTGTGTTCCGCAAGTATAAAGTCACCTACGATACCATTGATGTGATGTTGGCACCCATCGATTTGTTGCCTGTTCTGATAGACTTGGAGCGTGTCATTCAAAACTACTTGAAAGAGAACAACATGGTGTTGCTTTCGCAAGTAAATGGTTTTTTGAATAAAATGATTGGTCAGTGCGATGCGCCTTTTATATATGAAAAGATGGGTAATTACTTGCATCACTATATGTTGGATGAGTTTCAAGATACTTCCATTCTGCAATGGGGTAACTTCAAACCTCTTATCACAGAAAGTTTGAGTCGTCAAGGTAAAACTTTAATAGTGGGCGATATTAAACAGAGTATTTATCGTTGGCGTAATTCTGATTGGCGTATTTTGGCCAATATTGACCAAGACTTTAAGCAATATAAGATAAATCATTACCCCGCTCTTTTGCCTGGTAAACAAACCAAACCAGCCACCACCAATTGGCGTAGTTACAAGGATATAGTTCTGTTTAACAATGCCTTCTTTACGGAGTTTCCTCAGGAATTCTCATCGGTAGATGTAGATGGGGTGTTGTTGGGTGCTTATCAGGATGTAGTGCAAGAAGTAGCGGACAAGCACAAAGATAAACAAGGTTTAGTGCAAATTAAATGGATAGACGGAGGGAAAATTGCGAACAAGGATGATTACGAAACTTGGGTAAGGGAACAAATTCATACTGCGCTAACGCAAGTGTTGGAGAAAGGGTATTCGTATAAGGATGTAGCAATATTGGTAGAGAAAAACAAGGAAGGTTCGCAGGTGGCTAGTTGGTTGTTAGAAGAGAATATCCCAGTTATATCGTCCGATTCGTTGCAATTGTCGCAATCGCCTGCTGTTCGGTTGTTGGTGGCCATTATTCGTAAGTCGTGTTCAACGCAACCCGAAACAGATGCGCGCATTATTGGTATGATTCGCAATGTATCCGAAGAAGAAAATCAAGCCTTGGCTGTAGCCATGCAATTGCCTTTGTGCGAGGCTATTGAGCGTTATATTCAAATCTTCAAACTGAACGAATCGGACGAGAATTCGGCATACTTGCAAGCTTTCCAGGATATGGTGTATGGCTTTTCTGAACACAGTTATCCCGATGCACAAACCTTTATACAATGGTGGGATAGAAAAGGGTGCGAAACCAAATTGCCAGCCAATGAAAAACTGAATGCAGTACAAATTCTAACCATTCATGCTTCAAAGGGTTTGGCTTATCCTGTGGTGATGATGCCATTTTGTGTGGGCGATATTTATAAAAAAGAAGGTCGGGATAAATTATTGTGGTGCAAAACAGATGGTACGGAGATTACCCAATTGCCAGTGGTGCCTATTGAGTGCAGAAGAAAATTGTTAGAGACGAATGATGTTTTTGCACAAGCTTATAATGACGAACATTTGTACGAAACCATCGATTTTGTCAATAAATGGTACGTAGGATTTACCCGTGCCGAACATGCGTTGTATGTATTCTCACAAAAAGACAAGAGTGGCGAAGAAAAAAAAGGCCTTACGTTGTACAAAGTGGCCACTAAAATTACAGAAAGCCTTGCCAAGGATTTGTTTGTAAAATGGAGCAACGAGCAAAGCGAAGAAACGATGACGGTGGGAGCATTGCATGACAAACCTACCAAACCTAATGATACATCAGCGACAGAATGCGAGGTTATGTCGTTGCCATATTACTCCAAAACGTTCCAAGATAATAGTTTGCAATCACTCCTTAAACCGTATAGTTCTGAGCAGCAACGTTTGGGAAATACCTTGCACCAATTGCTGCAGTTTATCAAAACACCTAACGATGTAGAAAAATCCATTGCCAAAACCATTCGTATGGGTATGTTGTTGCCCAATCAAGAAGCATGGGCAAGAACAGAAATAACCAAAGTATTAGAGCATCCACAAGCAAAAACCTGGTTTGATGGTTCGTACAGTGCTGTTTGGAACGAACGTAGCATCATGACCCATGCCCATAAAAAACGCAAGAGCAATGCCATTTATCGTCCCGACCGCTTGTTGGTAAAAGACGATACCATTGTGGTGGTAGACTATAAATTTGGTGACGAGCACGATTCGTACCCACGACAAATTAAAAATTATATGTACCTGTTGAAAGATATGGGTAGGTGGAGCAAAATAGAGGGGTATTTGTATTACCACAAAACCCGTAAGGTAGAATCAGTCTCTATCTAAATAAAAGGGAGCAGTTAGTTGAGCAAAGGCAGCCGAGTAGTGGTGTCTTTGCTCTTCTTCTATAATAAGGTGTTCTTCTTGTGCGGTGGTTTGGGTGCGAGCAAATGCCATCACAATGCGTTTGGGCGGTTTGTTGGCACGCGAATGAATGTGTATGAGTTGCTGTACAAACAACTCTTTTTCTTGGGCTAGTTGGCAAAAGTTTTTTTGCTCGTTGTTGGGTAAAATGACCCAAAACTGCCCTGTGGGTTGTAACAACTTATCTACACCCTCTAAAAGTTCTTGAAACGACAAACTATCGGTATGTCTGGCGGTGGCTCGTTCTGCGTTGGGGTTTTTGAGCGAGTTGACAAAGTAGGGTGGATTGCTGACAATGAGTTGGTAGCGCGTTGTAGGTTGGTAAGTTTGCAAAGGGGTGCAATGCACCTGAATGTGAGGCCACGGACTTTTCGCAATGTTGTCTTGGGCTTGTTGGGCCGCATCGGCATCAATTTCGATGGCGTCAATTTGCAACGAAGGTTTGCGCTGGGCAAGCATCAGGGAAACAAGACCAGTTCCTGTACCAATGTCTAATAGGTTGTTGGCCGATGTTACATCAGCCAATACACCCAATAGCACACCATCGGTGCCTACTTTCATGGCACAGGCATCTTGGTGAATGGTAAATTGTTTGAATCGAAAAAACGATTGACTCATTTCTGTTCGGTACGTTCGGTGCTTTTTTTGCGGTGCTTATGGTAACCTTTGCGTGGACCTTTGCCTTTAAACGGACGTTTTTTGGGTTGAGGTTGATAAGCAGGAGCTTCGCCCAATGCTTCGGGTAGGGGAAGTTTTTTTACCTCTTTTTCGATGAGTTTTTCGATGGCACCAAATTTGTATTGCTCTTTTTCGGCAATAAAGGTAATGGCAATGCCTTCGCCACCTGCTCTGGCAGTACGGCCTATGCGGTGTACGTAATCTTCGGCATCGTGTGGCACATCGTAGTTAATTACCATCTGAATATCCTCGATATCAATGCCTCTGGCAACAATGTCTGTGGCTACCAAAATGTGAATGTGACCGTTTTTGAAGTTGCGCATTACGGTTTCGCGCTCGGCTTGTTCCAAATCGGAATGCATAGATGCCACCTTTAGGTGCATGCGTTTAAAGGTGTGGTATATCTCTTTTACCTTTTGTTTGGACGATGAAAAAACAATAACCCGGTGCAATTCTTGCGACGCAAAAATGCCTTTTATCAGTTCTAGTTTTTGTGTTTCGTAGCAAACGTAAGCCGATTGGTCTATTTTTTCGGCAGGTTTAGAAGTGGCTAAGTGAATTTCTGCTGGTTGAATGAGTGTTTTGCGGGCTAACTCCCTAATTTTAGGTGCCATGGTGGCCGAGAATAGCAAGGTTTGTTTTTGTTTAGGAAGATACGATGCAATGCGCATAATGTCGTCTACAAATCCCATCTCTAACATGCGGTCGGCCTCGTCGAGTACAAAAAATTGCACGTACGACATGTCTATTTTTCCCATGTTGAGCAGCGAAATCAACCTGCCTGGGGTAGCAATTACCACATCTACTCCTTGGCGCATGGCCCTGTCTTGCTGACTAAAAATAGCCCCATCGCCACCGCCATATACCGCTACCGAGGTAACAGGCAAAAAGTAGGCAAAGGCGTCTAGCTGTTGATCTATTTGCAACGCCAATTCGCGCGTTGGCACCATAATAAGGGCATTGATTTTGTCCTCGCGGTGCTTTCGCTGGCATAAAATATTTAATATAGGAAGAAGATAGGCAGCCGTTTTACCCGTTCCTGTTTGTGCACAAGCAATGATGTCTTTTTTGTCTAATATTAGGGGGATAGCCTTTTCTTGAATGGGGGTAGCCTCTTTAAAATTCATGGCTTGCAATCCATCCAATAATTCGGCTTCTAAAGGTAAGTCGTTAAAATTCACGTTGCTTATTTTAGAACATGTAACCTATTGATAATGTAAAGCCACCGCTTCTTAGTTGGTCTTCGTCGGTAACTGCCATGTCGAACAAACCAAAGTCGTAGCCCACCATAAGGCGTGCTCCAAGGTATTCCGCACCAATGCCCACGTGCATAGATAGGTTAAAACGCGATAACTCGTGGTCAAAGGCAATGTTGCTTTCAGATTGCTCTACTTGTTCTTGATATTGAGGTAGGGTTAACGTAGTGGTAATTTGATCGGTTAACCCGCAAGAGAAATGAGGTCCTACCTCTAGTAGTAACGTAGCATCGTTTTTTAATGGATATTGACCAATAGCGTACAATGGAAATTGTAAATAATACAATCGAAGGGTTTCTTCTACTACGTATTCTAAGTCTTTTACAAAACTATGGTCGCCTGTGGCAAAACCATTCATCGAGAAATAAACACCCGATTGTAGCGAAAAATAATCAATAAATTCGTAGGCAACAGAAGGTCCTATAGAGAAACCGTGGATATTGCGGGTAGTGTAACGTTCCCCGTCAATGGTCCAAGTAGCCCCTGTATTATCGTAGCTAGCTCTAATGCCGTATCGCCAATCCGCATAGGTAGGAAGCGAAAAAAGTAGCGTAATGGCTACTATCGTTAGTCGTATAAATGCTTTTTTCATAATGCTTTTTATTTCGGTACAAATATAGTGAAAATAATGGATAATTTGGATATATTTGTCCTTTCTATAAAAAGTAGTATGAAATTGATTCTAGATGCTATAAAACAACGTGTTTTGGTGCTAGACGGAGCCATGGGAACCATGCTGCAACGCCTAACCGGTGCCGAGTACGATAAGGTAAAGCAAGTGCACCAGCTTTACATAGAGGCAGGTGCCGATATTATATCAACCCACACCTTTGTGGCCAACGAGGGCGATGATGCTGCCATTACAGAGCGCAATATGCAGTATGGCCAATTAGCGCGCAAGGTGGCAGATGCCGCTTCAAAAAAAGTGTATGTGGCGGGTTCTATTGGTCCTTCTAACAAAACCCTTACCCTAGCAGACGAGGGTGGCTTTGAAGAATTGTGTCGTCGTTATCGTGTGCAAATACAAGCATTGCATACTTACGTGGATGTGTTGCTTTTTGAAACCTTTTTTGATACGCTTAACCTGAAAGCGGCCTTGTTGGCAGCAAAAACCGAGGCGCCCGATGTACCTGTAATGGTATCGGTAACCCTAGAAAAAAGCGGCCGATTGTTAAGCGGACAAACATTAGAGGCGTTGGTGGCGACGGTAGAACCGTTTAACCCCTTGTCGATAGGCTTAAACTGCTCGTTTGGTGCTACCGATATGTTGCCTCATTTGGCTACGTTATCGTCGCTTACCTCGTGCTACGTAAGTGTACACCCCAATGCAGGTTTGCCCAATGCGTTGGGAGAATACGATGAAACGCCCGAGTCGATGGCTCAAGCCATGCAACCCTATTTTGAAAGACAATTGGTAAATATAGTGGGTGGTTGTTGTGGTACTACGCCCCAACACATTGCTTTGATAGGTCAAATGGCTGCCCAAACAGCGCCTCGCATTCCGGTGCAACCCATGCAAAAAGGCTATTTAACAGGGTTGGAAACCTTGTGCATCGACCAGCAATTTGTAAACGTAGGTGAACGTACCAACGTGGCAGGTTCTAAAAAGTTTGCGCGCCTCATAGCCGAAAAAAAATACGACGAAGCGTTGACCATTGCCCGTAAACAAGTAGAGGGTGGGGCTTTGGTAATTGATGTTTGCATGGACGATGCCATGTTGGATGCCTCGGCCGAAATGGCGCACTTATTGTTTTTGATGGGCAATGAACCCACCATA